>NZ_JAAHIG010000420.1:0-7300 GCF_010692305.1 Moorena sp. SIO4G3
AAAGCTGCCGGTTCAGTTAAACAACTTCCGCCAGGAGGAGGTGCAGCAGTTAGCTCAACGCTACGGACTCGACTGGATAGGTCCCGAAGAAGCTAGACAATTAATGGTAATGCTGGGGGGACATCCGGCACTGGTAAACTTAACGCTCTATCATCTTAGTCGCAAGGAGATAACTCTGTCCCAACTGCTAGAAAGTGCTCCCACTGCCACCGGAATTTATGCTAATCACTTGCAGCGTCATTGGGCAACATTGGCAAAACAGCCGGAATTAGCACAAGCTCTTGATACGGTTCTCAAGGCCACTGAACCTGTGCCCTTAGACCCAATCCTAACTCACAAGTTAAGCAGTATGGGGTTGATTAAACTTTCAGGTGCTCAAGCGATCGCAGCTTGTGAATTGTATCGGCGGTTTTTTATTAAAAAGGGAGAACAACAGTTTATGTACACAGCATCTTTATTGTAGTCTAATCATTGATTTAGGGAACAGGGAACAGGGAACAGGGAACAGGGAATAAAATTGGATGTATCTCAGTTATTCGAGAAACCCTAGATCAGTTTTTAATGCTCCTTTCACGATTCAATGTTTTGTTTATTAGTTTTTTAATGAGATTTTATATGAGTTATGAGATGAGTTTTATTAGTTTAATAGGTCAAGAATTAAACTAATATACAACATATGCTTACATAAAATACGGCGGTTTGGATAACTATCAGGTAGACAGGATTGTTTTCCCTCTTACCTCTTCCCTGCTCCCTACTCCCTGCTCCCTGCTCCCTAAAAACATGTACCTCACCTAATTTAAAACGGGTGCATCTCATTTTTGTTATTTGACAAGGTGGTGCGTTACGGGGCGGGCTGTCTAAACCCTGGCTACGAGGCGGAAAATGAGCCCCCCCTAACACACCCTACGCAACTTTTTTACAAATATGAGATGCACCCATTTAAAACCGCTATATTGTGTCTGTTACTCTGATGATGAAAAACTCCGATTCTAAGCTGAAGAGTAAATTGAATTTGGAAACTGGCTCCTTAACAATTGTTGGTACGGGGATTCAATTGGTAAGTCATCTGACTTTGGGGGCGAAAGCCTGGATAGAACAAGCGGACAAGGTTTTATATGCTTTGGCTGACCCAGTAACCGCTAAATGGCTCAAAGAATTGAATGCCACAGCAGAAGCTTTGCCATATAACCGGAACAATCAACGGCGCAGAGACACTTATCAAGAAATGACCGAAAGGATATTGACAGAAGTTCGTAAGGGGCTGAATGTCTGTGCTGTTTTTTACGGTCATCCTGGGGTTTTTGCCAATCCAGTGCAGGCAGCTATTAAACAGGCACATAGTGAAGGCTTCAGAGCACAGATGCTACCTGGGATTTCTGCGGAAGATTGCTTATTTGCTGACCTTGGTCTCGATCCTGGTCGAAACGGGTGTCAAAGTTTTGAAGCAACGGACTTTTTGATTCGACGGCGTAAATTTGACCCCACTAGCCCCTTGATTTTGTGGCAGATTGCCATGGTTGGCAATCTCGGTTTTTACAAACCGGAGGAACAGTTTCGTCCTCTAACCATATTGACCGAGGTCTTAAAGACACATTATGGAGGTGACCATGAAGTGATTGTTTACGAAGCAGCTGTTTATTATCCAGTTTGCAAACCAGTTATCCAGCGTATTCCTCTGTCCAAGCTACCACAGAGCAGTGTTACTGAGGTTTCAACCCTTTATATTCCGCCTCACGCTCTAGCACCTGTGGACAAAGACATGATGGCGCGCTTAGGTATGTCTTTTGTTAAAGAAGCTACAGGGGAGAAACAGATCTGATGACAGCTTATCAACAAACTGCGTCTGACCTCAACTTAGCGATCGCACAGAACCCTGAGAAAGCTAAGGCTCTAGCTCAGCAAGGTGAGGCTGATCGGCTGATGGGAGATTTTGAAGCTGCCCTCGCCAAGTTCACCCATGCCCTTGAGCTAAATTTTAACAACCCTTGGGCTCTCGCTCACCGTGGGCAAACCTACTATCAGATCAAACGTTATCAGGAAGCCCGAACAGATTTTAGCCGCGCTATTGATCTCAACCCTAACTACCTTTGGGCCCTCGCTCACCGGGGCGTAACCTACCGCTTTATGGGGGAAGCATATTACACAATGGCAGTGGCTGACTTGGATCGAGCCATTGAGCTGAAGCCGGATTACCTTTGGGCAATTGCCTATCGCTGCCGCGTCTATGCACTGATCAAGTGCTACAAGCAATCCCTGGCTGATTTTGACCGAGCGATTGCCGTTGACAAAACGATATTTGGGAAAAATTGGCGGATTGAGAGAGGGTTAATCCTTTGCTACGACGGCCAATATGCTGAAGCGATCGCTTGTTGCCAGCAGAGGTTAGAGGAAGTTCCAGATGACACTACAGCTTTATACTGTATTGCAGTGGCTAAGGCTCGCTGGCAGGGATTGACCCAGGCCAAAAGTGAGATTGAGCGTACGCGGTCAGTATTGCGCTCTCAATGGCAGACAGGGGATCGAGGAGATATTCTGTACCGACTGAGCGGCTTAGCCATCTTGGTAGGTAACTGCGAACAAGCATGGGAATATCTACAAGACGCTATTCCTATTAATGATGAAGCCATTGAGTTAGTCGGTCACGACCCAGCTTGGATGGAGTGGCGAGATCACCCGAGAACTCAGGCATTACTCGCTATAGGAAAGGGAGTAGGGAGTAGGGAGTAGGGAGTAGGGATGCAGCGCGGTCTTGGGGGTTTCCCCCATGAGCGACTGCATCAAGACGGGAATATGGCATCAACAATGCTCACAATTCCTACAGGGATTGCTATATAGCATTTTTTAGTTTAATGAGGTACACAGTTTTTTTAGCTTCACACGTCATACCTCTTAGAGGTTCTAAGTTCACTGCTCCCTGCTCCCTGCTCCCTGCTCCCTAAAAACATGTACCTCACCCAATTGAAAACCGCTATAAAGCGTTTCAGACAACAAAGCTCAATCAATTAAGTTTCTAATCACAGTCAAGGAGGAATTTGATACAGATGGATAATAAGACTTGGGCTCTTGCTCAAAAAGCAGAAACTCTTCGCTTGTCAGGAGCCTATGAACAGGCGATAGAGAAATTTGAAGAACTTCAACCTAAGGGTAAGACAGACAATGCTTGGCTCAATGCCCACCTAGGAACAACTTACTACCAGTTGATGGATTATGGTCAGGCCGAAGAGTACTTGAAAAAAGCCGTCGAAAAGAATGATAACTATTTCTGGGCTCATGCACAGCTAGGTGAAACCTACCGTCTACGAGCAATGACAGAAAATGATAAAAAGCAGAAAAAGGAATCTATTAAGTTAGCTATAAAACATTTTGAAAAAGCCCTTGCTCATAAAAGACCAAAAAACAGCAACTATGCCTGGGCATTAGCTCACTTGGGAGCAACCTACCGCCTGAATATTTTTAAGGTTTCACCAGAAGTAGAAGAAGAATTAGAAAAAGGCGATGTGGAATCTCTGATAGAAAGAATAATAGATGAAGACAGTCAAAACAATGCATTGGCTTGTCTTAACAGAGCGATTGAACTTATGCCCACATATGCCTGGGCTTGGGGTATGCGATCGACAGTTCACAGATTAGCTCAAGAATACGAGGAGTCATTGTGGGATTTGGGAGTAGAAACACAAATATCTCCAGACATGGAGACTTTACAACACTCTTATTATCCTGTTTCAAGTTTAGTAAGCAGGAGGGTAAGTCTTTATGAACATGCATTTCTGTTTTTTTATTTAACGAAGAGTGAAGATAACTCAGAAAAGAAAGAGAGATACTATAGTGGAGCGATCGCTTGTGCCCAACAAGTCTTGATCCTGAAGCCAGGGGATTTGATTGGTCAACTCATTCTCAAGATAATTGAAGGTACACAAAAGAAGGAAAAAGATAATGAAAAAGACGACCTTGATGATGATTTTATAAAAGAATGCCGTATACTTATTCACAAAATAGATGCCAACCTTCCTGAGATATGTAAAGCAGTATTGAGATACATGATAAAGGCTGAGCCTGAAACCAAGGAGAAGTTGGAGAAGCTGTTGGAGAAGCTGGCTTCGTCAGAAGGTACGTCAGAACATAAATTAAAGAAGCTTGTTGAGGATGTCCTCAACAATCCTGATATTCAAGCTATTACACCAGAGGCACAATTATGGCTGTGGAAAAACTTCGCATTGGTCGAATTATCTGCCAGTGCTCTTTCCTTCCTTGCTGATTTAAGTAATATTCTGAAATCTGATGATGGAATCTATCATAAGATGACTGGTGAAGCATTGCCTTATCGAGAGCTTGCCTTCATAATCTATAATCAATACGCACTGGAAAGGTTTATTCAAACTCCAACATTTTCAGAAAAAGAACGGGTAGAAACATTTAAGAAATTGTTGCCGTGGATAAAACCACTACCATTAGCTTAGATTCTTGATTCGTGACTAGATTAGACCTCTTGCAAAAGTAGTTTTCTGATAGTATTTGCGTCAATTATTGTCCACTGTTCCCTGTTCCCGTCTTGATGCAGTCGCTCATGGGGGAAACCACGCCAGTTGCTCATGGGGGAGACCCCCAAGACCGCACTGGCTCCCCAAGACCGCGCTGCATCGCTGTTCCCTGTTCCCGACTTCTGCAAGAAGTCTATTAAAAATTAGGAGGATATCTGATGAGTAAACTATTTGATTTATTAACCGATTTGGCCCTTGACCCCAAGAAACAAAGTGTTTTCATCAATAACCCCAGTTCCGTAATGGACAAGGTGGGTTTATCTGAAGCAGAGCAGACGGCGATGATCAGCAAAGAACCTGCTAAAATTGCAGGGTTATTTGCAGACAAACAAGTTCCCCTTGCCCTTACTATGGGCGATCCCGGTCCCGATCCCTTGCCAGATCCAGACCCTTTTCCGATGCCAGATCCAGAGCCTTCTCCATCAGACGAACCAGAAGAAGCGGCGTTGCTGAATTAAGGAATGAATGCGCGGACATCTGGTTTTATTAAAGCCCCCGTTGGTCCCCATCTGTCAAAAAGCGAAGCATCCGCGTTCTTCCCCCCAAAGTTGGGGGGTTAGGGGGGCGGGGGACTTTGAGAGTTTTGTTCCCCCCAGCGAGGGATTGCTCGCTGGGGGGCTAGGCGTAGGGTGTGTTAGGGACGGGCTCGCCAAGACGCAAGCCATAGCAAGTTTTGGGACAGTCAGTCCCGTAACGCACCACCGCGTCAAATAGCATGCATTGAGATGCACCCGTTTTGTTCCCCCCAGAATTGGGGGGCTAGGGGGGCGAAACCATACCCATAATCAGCAACACCGAAGAAGCTGCATTGCTTTTGTAAAGGTGCCCATTCCACCCACCGGGTCAAACAGCTTTTAGGAGATGCACCCCACCTAACCGTTCGGTTAGGTGGGGTGTTTGACTTTACAGCTGTGTTCAGATGAATCGACTTCACTACCTTTAGCTGCAATCCCTCGCTTGGGGGGCTAGGGCGTTTTTTCTTGCCTCGGAGATCCCCCATTATCCCCCTTAAAAAAGGGGGACTTTGAGTATGGCTCCCCCCTTTTTTAAGCTATGCATTAGTCACATCTTTCTTAACAATCCAGAGAGCTGATGGGACGTGAGGCAAGGTGGAATTACTTCATATTACTTAATCCATCATAAAGTGTTATGTTTTTGTTCTTCCATTCAACCTCTATGGGGTACTTCATAATGTAATACAGAAGAATTATGCATTTGGGGTAGCTTGGCGTACGCTATTACTTGCTGACGAACTCAGGGATGATCCAATGTTCGTGAGTAAACTGACAGAGCCACGAACAATTCTGAACTCGGAGGGACTTAAATGAAAGCTTGGGCAGTAGAAGAGCTGCAATATGCAGCAATTAGGGGATGTACGTCGCAAAAAACGGTTGATGCGGATAGGAGCGCGATTTGGCAGCCCAACCGAATGCCAGTGTGCCGCAAGCTTCGGGAAACTTAGCAGCGACCCAGGCAGCCTATAAGTTTTGGCGCATCACCTTACATTAAACCGGAAGCGATCGCATCAGCTCACCAACACAGCACACTAGAACGAGTTAAACTTGAATCGATAGTCATTGCCATTCAGGACACGACAGAACTTAATTTCACCCATCATCCAGCCATCAGAGGTATGGGTTACTTGGACAATTCCAAGACAAGAGGCTTAAAAATTCACTCGGTATTTTGTAGTACTGGCAATGGCATACCTCTAGGTGTATTACATCAACAAGTATGGGCTAGGGATATCGCAGAGTTGGGAAAGAAGCATCAACGACACAAAAAACCCATCTCTGAAAAAGAGAGCCAGCGTTGGTTAACTGCCTTGGATGCTACCCAGAGTCTGATTCGAGATCAAATTACCGTTGTCACAGTGGCTGCGCGCGTTGCCGACATCTATGAGTTGTTCATGCTGCCGCGCCGCCCTTCCTCGGAGTTTCTGATTCGTGCGATGCACAACCGTACAGTCTTTCCCTACCTCTTTTGACCAACAACTCCAACGTCTTGAGCAAGCCATTGGACAAGTAATGCCTTGTGGTCAGCTGAGCTTAGAACTCAGACGAAATCCAGAACGCCTTGCCCGTCAAGCTACCTTGACCCTACGTACTACAACCATTGAGTTACAACCACCAGCTACTCATCCCCAACGGGAGCGCCTCCAACCAATCCGCCTACAAGTCATAAAAGCAGAAGAAGAAAACCCACCACCCGGTGTGGAACCAGTTCGTTGGTTACTCTTGACTACCAATGATGTTACTTGCTTTGAGGATGTGGTGCAATGTTTGCGTTGGTACTCTTATCGTTGGTTGATTGAACGCTATCATTATGTCCTCAAGAGCGGTTGTCGCCTCGAACAACTGCAACTGGAAACTGCCGACCGCATCCACCGAGCTTTAGCCACTTACACCATTGTGGCTTGGCGCTTGTTGTGGATGACTTACTTGGCTCGTTACCACCCTGATACTCCTGGGGATACGGTACTCGAAACCCATGAGTGGCAAGCGCTTTACTGCACTATTCATCAAACACCCTCCCCACCTGAGGTCGCCCCTAATTTGAGGACTTGTGTGCGTTGGATAGCCCAGTTGGGTGGTTTTTTGGCGCGCAATAGAGATGGTGAACCAGGGGTGAAAACCCAATGGCCGGGTCTGCGACGACTGCATGATATCGCACAGACTTGGCTTCTACTTTCCCCCAAAACCACTTCTGGTGTCAAGTCCCATTATGTTAAGAAAGATGTGACTAATGCATAGCTTTTT
>NZ_JAAHIG010000421.1:0-7291 GCF_010692305.1 Moorena sp. SIO4G3
GATTCGTTCCCACTGGTCATCCCGCAAGGCATAGCGACGTGTCATGATAGCACGGATCCTAATTGACTCAACTCTCTACATTTATCGATTCTAAACTAGATTGATTCCTATTTGATGACACGCCCTAAGGTAACAGCATTTGGGTAATAGAAATGCTATACAGCAAAGGGAACAGGGAATAGGGAACAGGGAATAGGGAATAGGGAACACGGATAAGAAAATTGCAGGGTGCATCTCAATGCATGCTATTTGACGCGGTGGTGCGTTACGGGACGGACTGTCCCAAAACTTGCTATGGCTTGCGTCTTGGCGAGCCCGTCCCTAACACACCCTACGCCACTGGTTTGATCCTTATTATTGCGTACGGTAAGCTGTTGTGGATTTAAATTTCACAACAGTAAGGCAAAAGGCAGAAGCGATGCAGTGCGGTCTTCCCTGCTCCCTGCTCCCTGCTCCGAAGTCCCTACTCCCTAAAACCCAGAATGAAAGTATCTAACCCCATTGAAAAACCCTATAAATTGCTATTATTTAACATCATGAAAGTGACTATAATCAATAATTCTACTGCCGTCTGATTTGCTATGAAACATATCTACAAAGCGCCTATCCCACAAAATTTCTGATGCGGTGTAGGAGTGACGACTGTGAATAGTCTGGGAAACCGTTTCATCAATACCGACTAGGGTGATAATAAGAGTGGCTTCCATTTCAGCCAGAGACTCTGGTGTTTCCCCATATAACGGACTACTTTCATCAATTGGATGCATGACTGTCCAAGTTAGACCAAAGCTAGGGGTTTGGCTACGCAACAGTTTCATGTCGTAGAATCGACGCATGGATTCCCCTTCCAAAGTCACTTCATTGCGCAGCAAACTTACCCTGAGCTGAGCTTCCAGAATCCGATTATCCCTTTCATTGGCAGTGCGGAACATGAGGGTAGTTACTCCATTATGGGGCGCAATCACTGCCCTACGACTGAAGATCACTCTGGCAGTAGGGCGAGAGAAGCGGGCAAACATGAGTCCCGTTGCCATGGCTAGGGCCATCAAACCCACTAGAGCTTCTATGGTAACGATGACATTAGCATAAGAGGTGACGGGATACATGGCACCATAACCAATGGATGCCATGGTCTGAACGCTGAAGAAAAAGACATCGAAGAAAGCACCTGGACGGGCATTTTCAATACAATTTCCTCCAGCTAGGTACAATAATGCAAAGACGATGTTAATGGTTAAATAACAAACCGCAATTAGTCCGAAAAATATCGGCCAATTAACGGTCAGCATTATATGATAAGGGTCACGCCAATGGTTATGGGATGACCCTTTGATAATTAGGTTTAATTGTCTAGGTCTAGTGCGTTTACCGATGCGCATCTTAGTTAGTTTTAATTTCTATTGGAAATTGTACCTCCACACCTAAGACACATCATCTTTGTTGTTTGACCCGGTGGTGGGTGACGGGCAGGGCTCTCTCAACCGATTCTGATCAGGGGGAAAATCAAGAGTAGCCCTTGCCTAACGCACCCGACGCTACTGTTACTTGCTAGAAGCCTATTTTATCTCAAATCCTCTCATCATTCCTTCATCTTCATGATCTAGAATATGACAGTGAAAAACAGATTCGCCAGTGAAGTCCTCAAACTTTGTTAAGAACGTCACTGGATAAGTAGCAGTAATGTTACCCTCTGTATCTGTATCTGGAGCTTTTAGATAGATAGTATCCTTCCAAGTAGGCTGGTCGTTCAATCCCACGTAATCTAGACCATCAGTCACAAGAAAAGGATTAACATGAATATGAAAAGAATGATTCCCCAGATTAGATTGTAAAATCCATTTTTCTTTTGTACCCTTGTTTACTGTTATGAAGTTATCCATTGAAAATTCTTCGCCGTCAGTTGATGGAGGGTAGGTACCTAGTACGCAAGGAGGATATTCGCAAGTATCCGACTTCTTCAACTGTGTAACCTTTATTAAAAAATCCCCCGTTATATTCAACTCAATTTTTTTATCGGTCTCACAGTTTCCATTTTGCCAAGGAGTGTCACTATCTGGGCAATTAGTAATATCCGGTACACGTGAAATATTCTGATATTCAGTGCTCTCATCATCAGGAAGATCAGATACACAAGTACTAGCACACTCACCGTCTACATTTATAAATGCTAGAATCTTTCTTCCTGCTTTTACGTCGGCTGGTATGTCTTGTTCATCTGGTTTTGTGGCGGTTTCTGGTACGGTATCAATGCGAGTATCAACAAGTAGATAGTTACCAGGTGTGTCAAATTTCACCAAAACGTCACTTCTATATCCTGAACCTAAGAAAATCTTCTCCCGGTCTCTCATATTCTTAAAAGTTATTCCATCTTCAGCAACCTCGTGGAAAATACCATTTATTATTTCTCCGCTGCCACATTTTCCAGTGAAATTGCTTTGATTTTCATCCTTACAAACAGCTACCTCAATTCGTTCTCTTACTCCTGCATCAATAAACCTCCATCGTTGAACTTCATTCTTGTTTATTGTAATTTGAGGAGCCAGTTGTCCATTGATAGTGGTATGTCCGCCATAACCATTCCATATAGCACCTTGTCCATCCCTTTGAGAGTATGATATTATTGTGTCCGGATTAGCAGGTATCAATTCAGGACAATTGTCATCATTATTAAGGTAATCACAAGCCTTTTTCGTTCCATCCCATTTTCCTGGACTAAATATTTCATCAAAGTTCTCAACATAACCCGTCAACTCCCAAGTAAATTCATTAGCGGCAATGAAAGGTATTTGTTGAAAAACAAATATCCTATCTTTAACGCCAGCCAGTACTGAAGCTAAAGATTTTTGACCGGGAATATCATTTTCAATGATAAGAGCACCAGCCATAGCACTGCTAGTCTGAAGTGCTGTAGCTTCATGCAAATGAGGATGATACCAGAAAGTCCCTGAAACATGATCCTTAGGAACTTTAATCCTGATGTTAGTACAGTAGTCCTTCTCGTCTATGACTCCGTCGTTGTTTCCGTCGTAGTCTATCTCAGGCTTGTAATAACCCGTGGAAACAGGGTCACATAAGTTATTATCAGGCTTTATTTCAACCAAAACGTCATCTTGAGTAGGCTCTGGAGAAACATGGAGACCATGAGTGTGTAAATTAGTGCTATTGAAGTAGGGATTTTTAAACTTATCGTAGGGAATCGATAAACAATCAGTTCCAGGGCACGAAGGAAGTCCGTTCTGAAAATTAATATTAAGAGGAAAATATTTACCACCAGTAGTCGGATCCTGTTGAATAGGGGTTTCTGAAGTTTTTATTTTTATGGTTGGGCCCACTGGTGCATTTGGAAGTGTTTGAACATCAGTATCTCCTTCAGTAGTAGTCTTAGTATTAGTAGTATAACCTCTTAGTTTCACGTGGAAACCCCCAATCTCATAGTCTTTATATTCGGCTGTTAAATCTATCTTTTCTTCTAATTTCGGGTTTTCTAGAAGCAGCATCGGAGGCTGAGAAAAATTTTCTCCATAGCACATTTTATTCCTCATCAGGTGTGTGTCTATGTATGGAATGGAAGGATCGTCGTCTAGAACAGTTCCTTGCAAATGAGGAACGGAGCATCCAGCAGCAAACGCCTTTGATGAAGACAAGACAAAACTTGTAACAAAAAATACAAGGATTGCAAACACTCTTAACGCGAGTTTTAGCACAAAAATGACCTCTCTATATCTACAATAGACATCTCCAAAAATGTCAGCCGTCCGCCTTCAGCCGTCAGGGCACGCGGTGCTAACAAAAGAGCACCATTTGTAGCCCATAAGCTGATAGCTGAATCCTTACCCATAAATTAGGTTTTCACCTAGATAGGATGGGCGTTTCGGATTTTTTTGTCGGAGAAGTTTAATGTCTATAAATTAGGATATCAGACAAGCTGTCAAATTTGTTGAAAAAAAAAAAAATTTTTTTTTCGACTCTCTCGCGGATAGTCAGATCAGGTTGTTTCCTGTCTAGCTTGAGGGGGTGACATGAGTCCTAAAACGCTTAGTATATAAAGCTTTGAGGCCGAGAGCAGGTCAAAGTTGCAGAACATAGGAACTATCTACATAGCATTTTATTTGAGTTGTAAACATAGGATTAATCTAAACAGAAACCTAGGAGAAGGAACTGAGCAGCAGTAGGCAAGAGCTTGGAGCATTTTTGGCTGTTATCAAAAATTAGCAAGATTGTTCACGACCTATTTATAAATGCTATAGCGGTTTTTAATTTGGTGAGCTACAGAGTTTCTGGTTTTAGGGAATAGGGAACAGGGAACAGGGAACAGGGAAGAGAGAAGAGGGAAGAGAGAAGAGGGAAGAGATAAGAGGGAACAGGGCAAAAATCCTGTATACCTGATTAGGGTAAAAACCGCTATAGATCAGAGCCAGCGAAAACCCATGATGGTGCTATAGCTTTAGTACAAATGCTGTGCATAAGTGCTCACGGGGTGACAACAAAGCTCAAACCTAGACAGGTGTTGGGTGGCACGGTTTTAGGTGTTGGGGAAATTACAGTGACTCGTGTTGTTGTATTTGGGAGCATTTGAACAGAAAATAACTGCTCCAACTCAATAGATAGTTTTAATCAACCACTACGCCATGACGATGTTCACGCTTCACCTAACCCCTAAAACCTAACCCCTGTAGGACTTTCAATTGGCTTGTCACCCCCTGAGGCATAAGTGACATGCTCCATTCCCCATTCCCGATTCCCGATTCCCGATTCCCGATTCCCGATTCCCGATTCCCGATTCCCGATTCCCGATTCCCGATTCCGGATTCCCGATTCCCGATTCCCTTTTATTCAGTTACTTGACCACGGACTAATGCCCATCCTGTCGTAACCTGACCGTAAGCCCAGGTAATGTAAGGAGCTATACATAACTTAATTAACCAGGGTATCACCATAATTGCGCTAAATATAATCAGTCCTAATACCTTGCTCCCGATTTTCTGAATTCCGTTCACCAACTCCTGCACTCCTGCTACAATTTTTTGGGAATCGTCTCTAAGGGAATCGAGGTTAGGAATACCGCTAACAATAGTATTAAAAACCCTAAGTATTTCCAAATTATCCTTTAACACTGCCTTGACCTGTTGCAAACCAACCACTTGTACTTCAAACCCAGGAATAGTAGGCATAGCCACTGAAACTTCTTTCATCTCGATATTCACCTTAGGCGGAAATCTACCCTTCAAGTTGACATTTGGTTTCACCGGAAGATTAACATCTGGGATGCCAAGATCAGGCAAAGTTACTCCTGTAGGAATCTGTTCAACTATCTCTAAGGCTTCTTGCACCTCTGCCTTTACTGTTTTGATTGGTTCTATGATATTAGCAATTTCTTCTTTTGCTTTTTGAGTACTCTCCTTCACCTCCACTAGGGTGTTATTGATTTCCACTAAAGGGCCACTTACTAGACTTTTGATGTCATGTAAAATTGTTAAAAAAGTAATCAAAAATACGACTACTAGGATAATCGGTATTAAGGCATAGATAATCATAACTATACCATTAAGTCGTTGCCTTAAACCACTGCTTTGATCAACTCTCATCGTCTTACCTCTAGTCAATTAATCACGTTGTCTGACTAAGAAAGTATCTTAAATGTTCCTCGATTAGATATTAAGTTTTAAAGAGCGAGTGGTGCGTTACACCGACGGGCTGTGCCAACACTGGCTACCTATAAAATTAGGGCGAACCCGTCTTATCACGCACCCTACCAACTTTTGCCTCTTGCCTTTTGCTTCTTGCCCCAAGAGGTGTGTTTACAACTCAAATAGAAATACTAGATCATGATCTGACCTGTGCCAAAATACTCTCCATTTCTGATAGGTTGAGAGGAACCTGAAGCACTTCTGTGTTCAACATAAAGAAAGGAGTACCCTTAAGAGCCAAGCTCTGAGCTAATTTCAGATCGTCCCTAATGGCAGCTTCCGCTCCAACACTAATGCGATCGCGATTAAATTGCTCTAGATCGAGATTAAGATTTTGGGCGATCGCCACATACAAATCTTCATCCAAGTTATCTTGCTGCTCAAACAGGGCATCTTCATACTCCCAGAATTTCCCTTGCTGAAAAGCCGCCCAAGCTGCTTTAGCAGCGGGGATTGCTTCAGGATGAATCTGACTTAGGGGCAAATGCTTATATACTAAGGTTACCTGATCGGAATGTTTGTCCATAAACTGCTTTACGCTTTGGTTAGCTTGGGCACAAAATGGACATTGAAAGTCAGAAAACTCCAACAGCACAATGTTATTTTCCGCCACACCAGTAGTAGGGGAATTCCCAATTATCGATGCTGGCTCTGTACTCATTTGCTGCAAAAATGCTCGCCTGGATTGGGCTAGCTCTTGCTGTTTTTCCTGCTGGTAAGCTTGCAGCGACTCTAAAATAGCCTCTGGATTATTCCGGATAATGGTTAACACTTGCCCTTCTAGTTGATCAGGGTTAGCAAAGTTGGTGCTGCAACTGCTCAAAGTGAGCAAACACAGGAATAAGCTAACAATAGTTAAGGAAATTCGAGACAACTGTTTCATTTTCAACTGTTTACTGTTTAGTAGTAATGACCAACTGTTTACTATAGCATTTTTTAGAGTTATGAGGTAACCATTGAGCCGTCAGCTATTATAGCGTTTCTAGGATTTATGAGGTACGCTTCTCAACCTCAAAGTCCCCCTTGATAAGGGGGATTTAGGGGGATCCCTTTGTACCTCATGGCATAGAGAATTGCTAGATCTATCAGATAACGGTCTCCTGCTGGTGACATCAAGCTTTAGGATAAACATCTTTATTTAACCATTCCATAAAACCAGAGTTGACTGATTCAGGAGAAATTTCTGCAATCAAATTGGTATAAGTAATGTGTTTAGCAATTACCTGTTCAATCTCTTCTCGATAGCCAGACTGGGTTTTGATAATCAGCACTGTTTCTGGTTCTTCCACAATTTTACCTTCCCAGGAGTAAGCACAAGTGATCGGAAACCAGTTAGTACAAACAGCTAGCTTTTGTTCCAGTAATGCCTTACTAATTTTACTGGCTTCTTCGGTAGTGTTGAGGGTGACGTAATAAAGTTTCATCTTTCTCGATAAAAGGGATAAAAACACTATATCGCCTGACTGGCTGACAACCAGCATTATTAGTCTTACTAGGTCAACGGCTGTGGGGAGATGGGTAAATCGGGGCATACCCGACTCCCGACTCCCAGGGCGTGCCTTTGACCCGTAATTAAATTCGCCACGGGTCGAACCTCTTGAATA
>NZ_JAAHIG010000422.1:0-7254 GCF_010692305.1 Moorena sp. SIO4G3
TCGCGACGGCCGCACCCACGGGCTGATGGGTTACTGCTACCTCGAAGGCGGCCACCCCCTGGCGGCGGAGATCGCGTACCGGGGGGCCATCCTGCAGCAGCCCGAGGTGAAGATGCCTATTGCCTGTTTCCTATTGCCTGTTCCCTACTCCCTACTCCCTACTCCCTACTCCCTTTCCTTTATGTACTTAAAAAAATCCCAAACTGTTTTATTACTACTGCTGTGGATTACGATTGGGGCTTTGCTGCGCTTTGCTGGTCTAGGGGTTTTACCTCCTTGGACTGATGAATGTGCGACAACAGTATTTAGCTTGGGTAACAGTTTTTACTCCTTACCTCTGAATCAGTTTATGGGAGTGGAAACCCTATTAAGCCCACTACAACCATCTCCTGATGCTGGCATTAGTGATGTTATTCATTATTTATTAAGGGAAAGTACCCATCCCCCAGTTTATTTTGCTCTGACTCATCTGTGGCTGAAACTATTCCGATTAGAGGATGGTATGGTTTCCATTTGGGCAGTGCGATCGCTTTCTGCTTTATTTGGAGTAATCTCGATTCCTGCTATCTTTTGCCTAGGTCGGCTGGCCTTTCGCTCACTATTGGTAGGTCACATAGCAGCAGCAATGATGGCTGTTTCCCCTTTCGGGATTTTCCTAGCTCAACAGGCTCGTCATTATACTCTGGCTATTGTGCTAGTGATAGCATCTCTGGGTTGCTTGGTGAAAGCGGTAGAGTTAATCGACCGTGGTGAACGGTTGCCCAGTTGGCTAGGGTTAGCGTGGGTGGGAGTGAATAGTCTGGGGATTGCTACCCATTATTTCTTTATCCTGACTTTAGGTGCGGAAGCGATCGCATTATTCAGACAAGCTTGGCGACAAACTCAGCAAGACCGACTAGCTTTGATCAAACCTTACTGGTGGCGGATTTATGGAGTAGCTATCGGTTCCTTAGCGGGATGTTTAGTGTGGATACCGGTCTTACAAGCGATTCATGATAGTCCCCCTACCCAATGGATTTATAGCCAAAATGCGATCGCACGATGGATTGAACCCATAGGACGATTCTTACTATGGCTGTTCAGTATGGTGTTACTGCTACCTTCTTCTTTCTATGACCTATCCCTAGGAATTATTATTGTTTCCGGTATAGTTACGTTAATCCTAGTGGTTTGGATAGTATCCCATCTCCGCTATGGACTGAAATTGCAGCAACTCGATCACCATAACGGTTCCGCTATCACAATTCTAAGGGACTATGTCTTAGCAGCAATTGGGTTATGTTTAGTCTTGACCTGGGGTTTCGGTATAGATTTAAGCACAGCCCCTCGTTTTCACTTCGTCTACTTTCCAGCAGTGATCCTCTTGGTGGCAGCAAGCTTAGGTGGTTGTTGGAATCAGATTAGACTTGTTGCACAAGCAGGGAACAGGGAACAGGGAACAGGGAACAGGGAGCAGGGAGCAGGGAGCAGGGAGCAGGGAGCAGGGAGCAGGAACCCACCCCTAACCCCTCCCAGGAGGGGAACACAGGAAAGTGGAACAAAATTCGATGTACCTGATCGGGATGAAAAAGACTATACAGCAAATTCCGCCCCCCTAACCCCCCAAATTTGGGGGGAAATGGAGTTAAAGTCCCCCAGAATTGGGGGATTTAGGGGGCTTGCAGCTAAAGACAGTGAGGTCAATTCATCTGGAAAAGGCGATAAGTCTTACTTTGGCAAAAGGATAGTGGTAGCGGTATGGTTGATTGGGCTGTTGGGTGGATTAGTGACAGTCTCGAATCTTGGTTATCTTCAAAACGAGCGCCCGGATCTACTAGTGTCTGTTGTTAAGGAAGCAAGTGAAGCACCGGTTGCGATCGCAACGACCTACAAACACCATGGACAGACCGGGCGCATGATGGGATTAGCTTGGGGATTGAAGGGTATAGCTGTTGCTAATGCTTCTAATGATAATTCCAGAGATTTTCCCCAATTTTTCTTAGTAGGTCATGACCGGAATAGTTCCAGTTACGAAGATGCTGTCCAACAATTACAGCAACAATTAAAGGAATTGCCACGACCACTAGATTTATGGTTAGTCAATTTCCGTACTAAAGTTGACCTAGAATCTCAGCAATGTTTTCGAGAAAAGCGCTCTCGAAAGTGGGCTGGTCAATACAGTTATAAGCTTTATCGATGTGTTGCGGAAAATCGAAACTGATCCGTTGCAGAAACGAGCAACATCATAGTAAAGTACTGAGGGGAAGTGATTCATTGTCAAATGAACCACTAGATCTAGTAAAGTACAGAGGGAGCATGTCAGTGATGCAGATCAATTATAGCGCTACGCCCAAGGCAAAAGGCAAGAGGCAAGAGGCAAAAGTTGACTACAACAGCTTTTGCTGCTTGTATCAATGTCCTAACTTTAATGGGTAGTGCTATATACAGAGCATTTGTACTAAAGCTATCGCTCCTTCATGGGTTTTAGCTTACTCTAATCGTACACAGTTCATAGGTTCTGTAACTTTCATCTGCTCCCAAGTACAGAGATGGGAACCAAATATCTAAAAAACGGTTACCAATCAATTTTTAGTATTTCAAAGGAAAAAACCAAAAATGAATCGTATTTACACACTTTGTTTGAGTTTTGCTCTAGCCGTGATCATACTTTTTAGCGGTGGAGTAGCTTTTGCCAGCAAACTACCTGAACTCGGAACCTACGTTTCTGAAGACAACAACTTCACAATCGAGATTATCGATACAGATTCAAGGATTGGTCAAATCACCGGTGTTTATAGGACGACTTACAGTCCTGTAGGATCATTTACCAAAAGTGGTAATATCGGGAGTTTCTCTTGGGTCACTAATCAGGAGAAGGGTCGGTGTTGCGACACCGCTCCTTTTTCGATAGGTTTCACCGTAATAGAACGGCCTTCTGGTTGGCCTTATGCTATTCGTGATACATGGGCAGGTGCCTACCAAGAAAACAACAGCCTCCTGATGGGGGGCGTCCGTTCCTATGTCAATGACGAGGCTGTTGTGGAAGTATCAAGCCTTGGAACCTTGACCTTTTCTAAGTAAGATTTTCACAAACAAACAGTCGCGAATACATTTTTAACCTTTTCAAAGGCTAGCTGCTGTTGGTTATTTTCTACAAAAAAATTGCAATATCTACAAAGATGAGTTAGAATTTAAGCATAGATTTAATTCCATTAAAGATACTTTGTAACTTAAATTAAAGCCGATAACCAAGGTTTTGGTAGTTACGTGTTTTTGTCCAGAGTGGAGTTTCATTTATGCGCTAAGCCGGGCTTCGTCTGGGTTTAGCCTTGGGAGATACCCCCTGGCTGCTTTGGCAGCTTGCATTAGTGAGCCAAGCTCTTCGTTTTGTAGATTTTGGTAGCTAAAAAGTATCGGAGCAATCAATAGAACGGTAGTCATTTGACTACCGTTTTTTTTACGATTTATCGCTATCTATAGCAGTTCTCAATGTTTACCCTTCCCTGCTCCGAACGCGCCCCGCGTGGCCCACGGCCTTAGTCACTACTTCCTACAAAACAACACAAAAGTTCCTTACCCAATTCAGAAGTGTTATAAAAAGGTAAGCATTCAGCCTAATGCTGACAGCTGATTGCTTAAATAAAAAGATAAAACCTAGTCAAACTACCATGGATAAAGATACTAAATTTGCTTTACTAGTAATTGCTATTCCCCTGTGTGGGTTAATTTATTGTGGCTCAGCAATAGCAGTGATGGTTTACAGCGAATATGTCAGAGAACATCCCTTGACATTTGGTACCCTTTTTTTACTAATTCCCTTCGCTACCGGAGCATTCATTTGGCTGAGAGCTTCCGCTAAAGCTTATCAAGTCAAGGGAATAGGGAACAGGGAACAGGGAACAGGGAGTAGGGAGTAGGGAGTAGGGAGTAGCGATGCAGCGCGGTCTTGGGGGTTCCCCCCATGAGCGACTGCATCAAGACGGGAGTAGGGAAATGGCATCAACAATTCTCACAATTCCTAAACTGATTACTATACCCTACTGAAAGACCAAGGGCGAACAAAATCCTAATCTTAAACCTTAAACATCCTAACCTTCAACCTTCAACATCCTAACCTTCAACCTTCAACATCCTAACCTTCAACCTTCAACATCCTAACCTTCAACCTTCAACATCCTAATCTTAAACATCCTAACCTTCAACCTTAAACATCCTAACCTTCAACCTTCAACATCCTAACCTTCAACCTTCAACATCCTAAACTTCAACCTTAAACACCCTAACCTTCAACCTTAATAACCTTGGCCTTTGGCCACGCTACGCGAACAACCTTCAACTTCCCAAAAAAAATAGCCGCAGAAATCCTTTCCACGGCTAGAGGTTTTGATGATGACTACAATTTTTCAACCAAACCTAAACACAATCCCATGTCATGAGACCTAATGTCTTGGCCAGGGGGGTTACCCCCCCTAAATTAGTTTAATCGATAATCAGGTACTTGGTCATCATCGTGATGAATTCCCCTGGGATGCCAGTGGGCTGAAGGGGGCTCCACTCGGAGATTTCCGCATAACGCAGCGCATATAGGGTATGCATGGTCTTAAATATGGCTTTACGTGATCCTTTCAAAATGTGCTTAACTGGGTATTTTTTTGGAGAAGGTTCCTGAGGAGTATTAGCGGGAGTAATCTCTTCAGGATTGTTGTTTTCGTTTGGGATAAACTCTTCAGTCATCGTTAAAACCTTTGGTTGAATTTAATACTATTATCATAACGATTATATTTAAAGTTGTCAAGGGGTTTTATAAATTATTTTCTGAGGGGGTATTGAAAGAAAATGTACAGAATTAAGAATTAAGAATTAAGAATTAAGAATTAAAATTGAGAACTGAGAACAGTTGCGTAGGGTGTGTTAGGGGCGGAATTGCCCTAATTTTTTTCTTTTTAGCCAGCCTTGGTATAGTCCGCACCGTAACGCACCACCGGGTCAAACAGCCACAGAATTAAGAATTAAGAATTGAGAATTGGGAACAGTTGCGTAGGGTGTGTTAGGGGCGGAATTGCCCTAATTTTTGGCTTTTTAGCCATCCTTGGTATAGTCCGCCCCGTAACGCACCACCGGGTCAAATAGCCAAAGTAAAATTCAAAAAAAAAATGTTAGCGTTCGCGTTTTTTTTAGGGAACAGGGAATAGGTAACAGGTAACAGGTAACAGAGGATAATTTGGGAATGCGATCGCGTAGCTTGGCCTACGGCCAATCGCTTTTAGCGTGACCCTTGGTAAATCCCGTAGCGTATCTTTCAGAGAATCGCATTTTTTTGATAAGTAATTTTATCGAAATTATCGGTAAAAGTAAATCGAAAAACTAATTAATTTTGATAACTTTTTCCCTATTCCCTATTCCCTATTCCCTGTTCCGTGCTCCCTGCTCCCTGCTCCATTTATTTGCTTGTGTTAAACTAAATCGAGATTGGATTTCAGCCATCTACTGGTTAATGATATATAATTAACTGGAGGCTAATCGTTGAGTAATTTAACGGGCTTGATAAAAATCTCAAGCCACCAGAACTCACTTGCTAGTGCGGATGTGGTGTTTGTTCACGGGCTGGGAGGAGATGCTAGAAGCACCTGGCATCCCCAGGGAAAACAGGATGATGATGACTTCTGGCCAGTTTGGTTAGGAAACGATCAGCTAGGTCTTAATATCTTTTTGGGTATCAGGCTGAAGCGACAAACTGGAAAAGCAACAGCAGTATGCCCCTTTTCGATCAAGCCAGTAATTTATTAGATTGGTTAGATATCCAAGATCTCGGCAAGCGTCCATTAGTATTTATTACTCACAGTATGGGCGGGCTTTTAGTCAAAAAAATGCTTAGAGGTTGTCTGAGAAGTTTCATTTGCTACATCTAAGCCCCCGTTGGTCCCCCAATTTTGGGGGCTTTTACCAGCAAATTGATTCTTGTTCCCCCCAGAATTGGGGGGCTAGGGGGGCAAAATTCAGTATCAAAAAACTTTTCAGATCTCCTCTTAGCAGTGCCTTGACCTTTCAAAAGCAACCTATTCTTGAACAGACTAAAGGGATTGTATTTCTGGCTACTCCCCACACTGGTGCTCATCTCGCTAATTTAATTGATAAGATTGGCGTTTTGGCACAAACCACTGTAAGTGTAAAAGAACTAAAAGCTCATTCCCCTCAGTTACGGGAATTAAATGAGTGGTATCGAGAAAATGTTCGGAGTTTAGGAATTTCCACAAAGGTCTATTATGAAACCCAGCCTGTCAAAGGAATTTTGGTGGTAGACCCAGATAGTGCCAACCCAGGCATTGAAAAAGTGAAGCCGGTTGCCATAGCAAATAACCATATTGACCTGTGCAAACCAGAGTCTCAAAACAGTCAGGTCTATCTTGGTGTCAAGAAATTTATTGAGGAATGCCTCAAAAAAAAACAGATAACGTCAAATCCCCCCACTAACATTCTTGATCGTGGCACTCCCCACTTTGTGGGGAGGCAAGATAAACTTGAGCAGCTCCATCGGGAACTTCAAAACACCGATAAACTAGCAATTTGTGCCATTGCCGGAATGGGCGGTGTGGGAAAAACTGAACTAGCTCTACAATATGCTCTTAAATATCAGGAAAACTACCCTGGTGGTTTGTGCTTATTCCCGGTGCGAGGGGTGGATCTCGGGACTCAAGTTGTTAGTTTTGGGCGTACCGAATTAGGATTAAACATTCCAGATGAACTAGATTTCAACGAGCAGGTAAGATACTGCTGGAGACATTGGCTAGAAGGAACAGTATTGATCGTGCTGGATGATGTGGCTTCTTTCAGCAAGGACTACAAACAAAGAATTCATCAATATTTGCCTCCAGCACAATCCCGGTTCAAGGTACTGGTCACCAGCCGTCAGCGTCCAGGGGCTTCTTACCGACGAATTGACCTGGATCTACTTTCCCCACAGGCAGCATTGGAATTATTGCGTACGCTTGTTGGAAAAGAGCACATTGACAACGAACTAAATGAAGCAGAAGCCCTATGTGAATGGTTGGGTTATTTGCCTTTGGGCTTGGAGTTAGTAGGGCGATATTTAGATATACATCCGAGTTTAACCATCGCTAAAATTCAGAAACGTTTAGAGAAAAAGAAATTAGGTACGGTCGATGCCCGGTATTATCCGGGGCACCTCCGCTTCAGAACCGTACGTGCGACTTTCACCGCATACGGCTCCTAGGTATCCTCAACCTTCCGGCTTGCCTTTCGGCTTGCTCCAGTGAA
>NZ_JAAHIG010000423.1:0-7249 GCF_010692305.1 Moorena sp. SIO4G3
GCTCATGGTTTGAAGTTACCGTAAGATAGTGGAGCCTTATTAACAAATATTTAACCCTTTTCTGCATAACCTGCTAACTATAAAGGCTCCACAATAAACAGGTTTCGTCTCCGGGGGGAACCCCCAAGACCGCGCTGCCTCCCCAAGACCGCGCTGCATCGCTTAATAAAAATCTCCCCATCTCCCTATCTCCCCACCCTCTCCTTAATTATGGGTATTCAAGCAGACTTGATATTATTGGCTGTATCTACGCTAATTCGTTAAAATCTCAGAGAGTCATAAAACAGAGGTCGCTTCACAGATGAACCTTGCTGAATATCTGACCAATCCCAAGGTCCTTCAAATACTACTGTTGGTATTACTACCAATATTTACCTGTATTATCGGACTTTTTATAAATCGCTTTGACGAGCAAAAAACTCCCCTTCGGAGAATAATAGTAATTGCTCTATGCACAATTTATGGAATCTTAGGTATTGTAGGACTAAATTTAGTTTTTAAACCATCAGCAGAACAGGGTACGGAGTGGATCCAACAAGTCCAGTTAATTTTAGGTATTGGTTACTTCTTAGCCTTACCTACAATTGGGTATTTATTCAAAACTAGCTCAGTAAAGCAAACTCAAATCCCTAAAAAAATTCCACCGGAAAATTTACAGCGATGGCGCAAGGACTTGCTGGGAGCAATGGCAGCTGAGGTTAACATCCGCCTCGATGACTCCCTGCACAATGACCACTTGATTCAGTTGGTAATGGCAGACAAAACAGAGCAAGTGGCTCGTCCAGAGAAAATTACCGTTAATCCTAGCAATTCTCGTTTATTGTTGGAAGGGTTGCGCAAGTTCTTTCGAGTAACGACAGAATCTGAACCAGGTCAAAAGCTGATTGAGGTATTTAACCAAGAGGATATTGCCGGGAAACTGTTGATTCTTGGTGCCCCCGGTTCTGGAAAAACCACCATGCTGTTGGATTTGGCCAAGGATTTAATTACACGTGCCCAGGAGCAGCCAGACCAACCGATTCCAATTATAGCTGAACTTTCTGATTGGAAAGATGACCAATCCATTGCTGAATGGTTAGCAGCTAATTTAAAGTCTATTGATAATGTGCCCGAAGCCATTACTCAGGAGTGGATTACCACCCGTCAGTTGTTACCTCTTCTGGATGGTTTGGATGAATTGGGCTTAGAGCGGCAGAGGTTATGTGTTCAGGAATTAAATCAGTTTGTCAAACACGTTCCTCAAATTGTGGTCTGCTGTCGTGAAGAAGAGTACAAAGCCGATGAGCAAATTCTAGACATGCGGGGAGCAGTCGGTCTGCAACCTTTGACGGATCAGCAGATAGAAAATTATTTAAAACGGTTAAATTATGACGACCTCTGGCCAGGAATTAAGCAAGATTCAGAGGGATTGCTAGAGTTAGCCAGAATGCCCTTACTCTTGCATTTGATTCCCGTTGCTTATCCCGATGGGTTGAAGCGAGTAGAGAGAGAGTTTAAGGATCCTAAAGCAAAGCAAGACTATCAGAACCAATGCCGTCAAAGGTTATTTCAGGATTACATTGACCGTAAACTAAAGGAATCCCATGACTGTCGAGGTTATTCAGAAGAGGAGACCAGGCGCTGGTTAGGCTGGCTTGCTAAACAATTGAAGGATCGAAAACAAACCGAGTTTTTGATTGAAAAAATGCAGCCGGATATTTTGAATACTTCCCGAGAAAAATGGTTATATAAGCTGAGTTTAGTGCTGATTTTATGGCTGATTTACGGTCTGAGTTTAGGGCTGTTTTTCGGTCTGCTTTCCGGTCTGAGTTTAGGGCTTTTTTTTGATAGTATAGAGCCTTATGAAACTATTACATTTTCATTGCAAAGTTTATGGCAAAAAAGAAAAATAATAATTGAATATCAGATTTTTGGGCTGATTTTCGGGCTGATTTTCGGGCTGATTTTCGGGCTGATTTTCGGGCTGATTTCCGGGCTGATTTCCGGGCTGATTTCCGGGCTGATTTACGGGCTGATTTTCGGGCTGATTTTCGGGCTGATTTACGGGCTGATTTCCGGGCTGAGTGGAGAAGAACTAAAAACCAGAAATAAACCCAATCAGGGGATTAAAGAATCTGCTAAAAATACCGTTATTATTAGTTTAATTAGTTTGCCGGGAAATTTATTATTGTTTGTATTACCTGAGTTAGCCTTGGGAAGGAATGTTGAACTACTCAGTGCATTAACTTCTGGTTTTGGGATGGCAATGTTCTTTGGCTTTTTATTTGCTGGCAGACCTGTCATTCAGCACTTCGTCCTCCGCCTCATTCTCTGGCGCAGTGGTTCAATCCCCAGGGATTACGCCAATTTCCTGAGCTATGCCACAGAACGCCGCTTGATCAAGCAAGTGGGTGGACGCTATCGATTCATCCACGATTTGCTGCGGGAGCACTTTGCGACAACAGGACTTACGCATTTGCCCCCTAAATCCCTCAATTCTGGGGGACTTTGACATCATTAACTCCCTATTATTCAGGACTTACGCATTTGCCCCCTAAATCCCCCAATTCTGGGGGACTTTGACATCATACTACCCAATTCTGATGCTGCTTGCAAATTCGTGAAACCCTTATTCTGCCGTAATCCGCTCCCCTCTCCCAAGGTTGGGAGAGGGGCTGGGGGTGAGGGCTGATGAGGCTTCTTGGTTTGTTAAGAAATATTTCGTTAACAACATCAAAATTAGGGAGCAAGGGGGCAAAAACAATTAAACTCCGTAAGTCCTATTATTCTTGATCCATCCGCAGACTAATATCCAAAAAAATAAGGAATTTAGCATCAGGCATGAGCCGTTTAAGAGGCTGCACATACCTCTTGGCATCACAAAGGTTGTCGAACCGAGCGAAAACCACTGGTGGCATCGGTGGTAATAGCCTCACCAGTACCCATGGGTATAGGCTTTGACGATAGTACATAATAAATGTATCTCCTTCGTAGAACTGGCATCTTGCCAGTTAAGGGGGAACCAGAGCCAGCCTTGGCCCGAGGAAGATCCTTAGGCTGGCTCTTGCCGTTGATTTTAACGGGGACAATTTTATTGTAGCACAAAAATCGCTATATTATAGCATATTTTGAAAAGTTTTGTAAAAAAAATTTTGAGGGAATCGGGAGTCGGGAATCGGGAATCGGGAATCGGGAATCGGGAATCGGGAATCGTCAGAACAGGAGAGAATTCAACGCAAAATTCCCCCTTAACAAAGGAGGAAATTCCACGCAAAAGTCCCCCTTACTAAGGGGGATTTAGGGGGATCCGAATCAGGGATTAACGTTATAATCCTGTTTGGATCAATTCCTCTGCTTTCGAGAGCAGAAGTTTCCGAAAACTGGGGCTAAGTCTAGTCTACGGCTTGGTAAGCATTCAGCGGTCAGCCCTTTGGGTGGTGCGTTACGGGACGGATTTTCCTAACACTGGCTACCAAGAAAATAAGGGCGAGCCCGTCCCTAACGCACCCTACGCAACTGATGATAGCTGATAGCTGATAGCTTAGCTATCAGACTTAGGAATTGCCATCCCATCATGGGGGTTAAATAAATGAATCTTCTCTGGGTCTATAGACAGCCAAATTTCGTCACCTATTCTGACAATTTTATCTGGTGGCACTCTGACCTGAAGAGGGCTAGAGTCTTCAGGGATACTCACCGACAGATAAGTCTCGTTACCTAAGGCTTCCACTAGATCAACGGTAACCACCAAATTTTTGGGGGCAGGAGCACTGATACTCATATGTTCCGGACGAACTCCTAAGGTTAAGGATTGACCATCATACTGGTGCAGTATGGGTTCCCAAACTTCTGGAAGACTCAGGCGGAACTGAGAATTAGACACTATCCGAGGGGCTTTCACCTGAACCGGGATAAAATTCATCGGTGGTGAACCAATGAATTCCGCCACAAACCGGTTAGCGGGTTGATTATATATTTCCAGAGGAGCAGCAATCTGTTGGATGCGACCGTCTTTCATAACCGCGATCCGATCCCCCATAGTCATGGCTTCCGTTTGGTCGTGGGTGACGTAGATCGTAGTTGTACCTAACTGCCGCTGTAGTTTCACAATTTGGCTGCGAGTCTCTGCCCGGAGTTTAGCATCCAAATTAGACAGGGGTTCATCCATTAAAAACACCTGGGGATTACGAGAAATTGCCCGTCCCAGAGCAATCCGTTGTTTTTGTCCCCCAGACAGCTGCTTTGGCAATCGATTCAGCAAGTGTTCTACTTGTAGCAACTTAGCTACTTTGCGAACCTGCTGGTCAATCTTTTTCTCTCGTTCGGACAGGTATCGCAATTCCCGAGGAAGCGATCGCGTCATTGTGGTTAAGACATTTTCCAGATTCGAGCGAACTTCCCCATTCATCATGCCTGTAGCCACAAGCCCTTGCTTGATTTGGGGTGGCAGATTCTTTCCCCAATGCACACTCTTAGAGTTCCCATTAGAGTCTTCTGCCATGTTGAATTGCCCATAGCCAGTTCGTCTGAGTCCAAAGGCAATGTTTTCATAGACACTCAGATGGGGATAGAGGGCATAATTTTGAAACACCATAGCGATGTCTCGTTCTTTGGGTGGTAAATCATTAACTTGTCTGTTCCCCACCCAAATTTTGCCCGCAGTCAATTCCTCTAGTCCAGCAATGATCCGCAATAGAGTACTTTTGCCACAGCCTGAAGGACCAACCAGCACCATAAACTCGCCATCGTTGACTTCCAGATTTATGCGCCGCAAGATATTAAGGGTTTTAGGTGTCTGTGCAGATTTTTCTCCTTCAAGGCTTGGTGACTCTTCGTTCTTTGTCACCTTAGGTTCCGTTGTTACTGGTGCAACAACAGTATCCCCTTTGCGGGCGGGAACACTTTTATAAACGTTTTCCAGAATAACCTGTGCCACGTTGGTCAATATCCAATTACGCTTAATTTTTTCTTTACTGTGATCGTTTCCAACTCTGATGCCGCAATTTTTCCATACTTAGGGTTACCACCCCTAACGTTACCAGAAACAATCCGATAATTTCCTGTAACCCTAAACCTTGTTGAATAATCCCGACGGCTAAGAAGGTAGTTAACACTGGTGCTGTTGACCCGATAATTGCAGCTGGACGCCCACCAATGAGCCTGATGGCAAAGTTTTGCACCAGATAGCTCACTAAGGTTATCACCCCCAACCCCAGACAGGTGAAGTATACAGCCAGTCTTTGGGTGGGTTCAACAAAAAAGCGCCAAGATTGATCTAGGGGAAATGATAAGCTCAGGCTAGAAAATACCAAAATTAATGTAAAATTAATAAAGCTATAAGGAATAGGGTTGAGCTTTCTAGCGCTGACTTGGGTCAGAATAATGTAAACAGCGAAGCTCAAACCCGCACCAGCAGCAGCTATAACTCCCAATGCAGAATAGGGCTGGTTAGCTGCAAGACTAGGCAGGGAAATCAGCAACGCTCCACCCACAACACCAACTATTACTAGAGCACGAACTAGGTGTTGGCGAACTAGATGTGGGCTAAATAGATCTGAGGGAAATAGAGGTGTTCGATTACCAAACAGCAATCCTGTCAAGATTACCGTCACAATAGGATATATAAAAAAAATCGTGATTGCTACCCCTGGTTGAATAAGACCTAATGATAGGTATATTAGCACTTGGGATAAAAATAAAAAGAAGCTACTCGCCACCACCTGGCCAAATAAAGGCAAGTCTCCCGACAGAGCACAATGCCTAATATCTCGCCACACCGATGGGTAGAGTAACCTAGCCACAAATGCCATCAACGGTACTACCACCAGCATCTTTAGCCACAGAATCAGTAGCGAGTTGCCAAAACCAGGAGCCAGTAAGCCTCCCACTTGAACATTCTGTAGACCAAAGAGCCAAGATTGATTAAAGATTACATATATGATTATATTCTGAAACGACAAAATTAGGCAAGACAGTAAGGCCAAAAGCACCCCTATTGAGATTTTTTTTGGGATTTTTACACGACTTTTCTGCGATCGCGTCAGCTGGTGTGGGATAGCTTGATCAGCAGCACTCCTCTGTTTTGGGGATACCATAAGTTTCTTGGTGTTGGCAGGGATAGCAATATAAGCATTACAGTCTTTTATCCTGTATGCTAAAGAGTCGCTCAAAATGAATTGATCATAAACCCATGAATACCACAATCAAGTCTGCCAGTGATTCCAACCAAGGTCTAGAATCGGTAAACACCGCTGATTCCTCTGGCACTGGGCTAACGCGATCGCAATATCAACAAAAAATGCAGCGACGCAAAGAGATACAGGAACAACGCCTAGCTAAAGCTTCCAAACAAAAAGGGCTGATTGTGGTTAACACTGGCAACGGCAAAGGGAAGACCACAGCTGGATTAGGCATGGTCTTGCGATCCCTTGGTCATGGCTACCGAGTTGTAATTGTACAATTTATTAAGGGTGCTTGGGAACCCGCAGAAAAAGCTGCCTTAGAGCACTGGACAGTAGCCACTGAAAACAATCCCCCTCAATTAGAGTTCCATGCCATGGGGGAAGGCTTTACCTGGGAGACTCAAGATCGAGAGCGAGACATCGAAAAAGCCCAATCCGCCTGGGATGCCGCCTTAGGGTTTATCCGTAACCCTGACATTAAGCTAGTGCTATTGGATGAGATTAACATAGCCTTGAAACTCAACTATCTAACCATTGAGCAAGTTTTGGCTGGACTAGACGAAAAACCCACTGATTCCCATGTGATCTTAACCGGTAGGGGAGCACCAGCCGCCCTAATTGAACGAGCTGACCTAGTCACAGAGATGACCTTAGTCAAGCATCCTTTAAAAGAGCAGGGGATTAAGGCACAACCTGGTATTGAATTTTAATCCTGTTATCGAGGGGAGTAGGGGAGAAATTTTTGAACTATTTCTCAACGGTCTACAATCCCCAAGTTTTATGCTTTTAGGCATAGGATAGTTTGTACACCAATAGGATGATCCCAAAAAAATTATGGTGTTTTCTGCAAATCCGGTCGCTCTTCTGGTAGAATTGCGCCCTCAACTGGACAGACTTCCACGCAAATGCCACAGTCAATGCAGCTAGAAAAGTCAATCCAGTACCAGTCACTCCCCAGGGTCACTGGGCAGTTAATTGTCAAAGATGGAGCAGGAGTTTCAGCTAGCACTGCTAGTGAAGGGGACGGGGGAGATGTGAATATTACCACTGGGGAGTTAATCATCTCTGATGGAGCACAAGTTTCAGCT
>NZ_JAAHIG010000424.1:0-7232 GCF_010692305.1 Moorena sp. SIO4G3
AAAGGGCAGGGTTTTCACCTGCATCCGTAGGATAGTTAGAACTTTTTGAGGTGATTAACCTCGCGAGTCCCCTAGCTTATACCCCTCCAGTTTCTGGAGGCTCCTAGCTAGAACGAGCCGCACTCATCGATCCAGTGTACTTACTGGCCTTTAAAGTAGAGCTAGAAAATCCACGTTTATCGAGGTCATTCCCGTACCCCGGCTGATTACCTAGTGCTGCGTTGTACATCACCATGGAGCTGGTTTTATCCCGTGAAAGCCGAAATCCGCACTCATCACAGACGTGATAACGATTAGAGAGATTAGCCCAGTCTTTATGGACTTTTCCGCACTTTGGGCAGCGTTGCGATGGCTTTAATTGCTTGGTGGGTAGTTGAAGCACTATTCCACCTTTTAGCTTAATTTTGTAGGACAGCATCTTGTTGAGAGAGCCAAAACCAACATCAAGAATGGATTTGTTCAACCCAGCCTTTTGTTTTTTGTGCTTTGACCCTTTCTTTGCCTTACGGGTCATCCCTTTCGTATTTAGCTTTTCAGTTACACCGATGTCATAACGACTAGCTAAATCTGATGTAACTTTGTGCTGCCAGTCTTTTCTCTGATTACCAATTTTGCGTTTAATTTGAGATTCCCGTCTATTGGCTTTTTTCCAGCGACTTGATGGCTTTACTCGCTGTTTGCGATTAGGGGCGCGTTTTCTACGTTTATCTTTGCCAGCAGCTTTCAGCAATGGTTCTAAAGTACGAGTGAAGCGCTGATTTTCGATCTCATTGAACTCGGAGCCATCAAAAGTAGTAATAGCCGTCTCTGTTCCCAAGTCATAAGCTACAACCGACTCATAACTTAAGTCTGATTCAGAACCATACTTAGGTTCGGGTACATCCACTTTTACTGTGATCGATGCAAACCATTGATTTAGTCGCGGCTTGTAAACAACGGTCAAAGTGGATGGCTTGCCCCAATGTTTGGCTTTACCTCGCATCTTGATTTGGATTTTTAAGTCATTTAGCACTAGAATTCCATGTTTCCCGTTGCTGTTAGCTTTCCATCCAGAAGTGCTGGGGTAAGTCCAACCAGAATAATCCCTGATAGACTTGAATCTTGGGAACTTTCTTAATCCCTTTAAGAAGCTGTTGTAAGCTAAATCTACCCGTTTAACTGTTGCTTGCAATGAGGTACTGTAAAGGCCTTTGTACTCAGGCCAACACTCTTTGTATGCTGGCAAAATATTCTGCTGTTCAAGGTAATCGACACTTTTTCGATTAACCTTCCATTCATAGCGGCGGTGAGCTAAGCAGGCATTGTATAGAAGTTGATGTAACGAACGGGCATAAAACAACTTAGTTTTTTGTGACTCAGTTGGATACAGCCGAAATGTCTGTCTTAGCGTCACAACAGTAATTTCACTCCCTTATTTGCAGTCAGTCGATGTTTTTCCCAGAATCAATATAACATGGATAAACGGAACTGACAAGGGGTACCCAGGATTATTATGAGGAAAGGCTCTCACGTGGTTTTCTCTATTCACCTGCACATTGTTTTTGTAACAAAATACCGTCGCCAGGTGTTTACCAAGGGAATGCTAGATCCCATGGCTCAAGTATTCACGAGAGTATTGGAGCCAAACAAATGCAAATTAGAAGAATTCAACGGTGAACCAGATCATGTTCACTTGATGGTAAGTCTTCATCCTGACAATAACTTATCTGATTTGATTGCATCCTTGAAATCAGCTAGCAGCAGGATTATTAGGAAAGAGTTCAAAGAAGAAATCGATAAGCATTACTGGGGGAAGAAAGTAAAACTATGGCATGACTCTAAATGCATAGTTTCTTGTGGCGTAGCACCTTTAGAGAAAGTCAAACAATATATCGTAAATCAATCAGGCGGACGGAATTGAGGGGTCTATCAATTTGTTAAAATCTCTGGATCGAGAGTTCCTTTAGGAGGAGCACCTGGATCACCGATCCTTCTGACAATAAGTTCTGGTGCTTGGCGCATCAGTTGGGTTCGGTAAAGGGAGGCGATATGCTCGTCCAGTAAATATTGGATTGTCATACAGTTGATGTAGGGTGGGCAGTGCCTCAGACAGATAATCAAGCTTGCAAACCGCGTTACTAGGCACTGCCCACCCTACTAGGATTAATGACTCGCCCCAGAGCGGCTTCTGCTTTCAATTGCCGGAACCTCTGCCGTGCAGGAGAAGGATTTTGTTTTTGTTCTTCTCGTTGTTGGCGGCAAAACTCTAGCCAGTCACCTAAGTAAGCGCTGACCTCTTCTTTGTTGTGTAGATAGTAGAGAATAGTGGCATGAACCTCTTCTAAGGTAATGGTCTCAAATTGTTGGGTAATTTCTTCAGGGGTTCTAGCGCGGTAGATATATTCGTAGAGGACGCTTTCGATACCAATGCGGCTACCTTTGATGCGAATGTCGTCAGAGGCTAGGAAGTTGAAGTAGTCTTGGATTTCCATGGCAATTTGCAATTATTTAAACAAGTTTCAAACAATGAAAATAGGAGCACAAGTACAATTTTAAAGTAGATTTAAACTACATTTAATTTTAACCTTATTATTTGATTAAGTCAACCTATACCTTTAGGATTGGAACGTGGTTGCTAGGGCTAAATCAAAATTTTTACTATTGTTTAGTTTTTTATGATGGCCAGGATCAATATCGAGGGGCGTAAGCATTAGGCTGAAAGCTGATAGCTGAGAACTGATCGCTGATAGCTTACAACCATCAATCAATATCTCCCAAGACTTCATCTAGGGAGTAGGTTTCATTATTGGTTATTTGTTCAAGGGATATTTGTAGGCTTTCCCTCATCCCAGGGATTGAAAGTAATTCTAAAGTTTCTTGTAAGCTTTCATAGTTTTTTCGAGAAATTAAAACAGCAGAGCCATTAGAAATCTCTATCTCATAAACTTTGTTTTCTTCTGTGACTAATTCAACTAGGTTAATTAAATCGTTTTGGGCAGCAGTAACCGTAAGCTTTTCCATTTTGTTGATTTGCTCTTTTTGTTATTATAGCAGTTTTTAATTCGGTATAGAAGGAATATATTCGTCTGATCATATTTAGGAATCGCCTAAGCATTCAGCCGTCAGCCTTCAGAAATGAAACCGGCAAGATGCCGGTTCCACCAACATGCCCATTCCAACAAAATCCCCATTCCACCAAGATGCCCGTTCCACAACAATATCCAACGCCTAATAACCTTGGCCAATAGGCCACGCTACGCGAAAAACCTAATAACCTACCCTTCTCTAACGCCAAAGGCGAACAACTTTCTAACCTTCAACATCCTAACCTTCAACCTTCTAACGTTCTAACCTTCAACCTTCTAACCTTCAACATCCCAACCTTCTAACCTTCAACCTTTTAACCTTCAACCTTCAACCTTCTAACCTTCAACCTTCTAACCTTCTAACCTTAAACTCCCAAAAAAAAGTAGCCGCAGAAATACCTTCCACGGCTAGGAAATTTTACTATGCCTGAACTTTGTACACCAACCCAGAATAATCCGATCCGATTGGCCAAAGGCCACGCTACGCGAGCAGATTTGATTCTTGGGCTAGGGGGGGAACCCCCCCTAATAAGTTAGTCTAATCTAGAATTATGTACTTCGTCATAGTCGTGATGAATTCGCCAGGAATTCCCGTCGGCTGAAGGGGGCTCCAGTCGGAAATTTGGGCATAACGCAGTGCAGAAAGGGTATACATGGTGTTGCTGATTGCCCGGCGGGAGCCCTTCAGAATATGCTGAACGGGGTATTTTTTTGGAGAAGCTTCCTGAGGAGTATTACTAGGAGTGATATCCTCAGGATTGTTTTCTTGATTCGGGCGAAAGTTGTCAGGCATAGTTCAAAATTTGTTTTGATGTTTATACTATAATAATAACGATTATATATTTACTTGTCAAGGGTTTTTAGAAATTTTTTTTTGAGGGGTAATTGAAAGAAATCGTACGGTAATGAAATGGAAATTGTAAAAAAAAAGGGGTTTAATTCCGTCAGTTGGATTTGATTTCGGTGGGTTAAACTTTCGTGCTTCGCACCCTACAATAGCAATCCTAAATCAATTGAGAGAATGTTTGTTCCCTGCTCCCTGTTCCCTGTTCCCTTTGCTAAAGATATGGGATTGACTTGATGGTATCAACTCCGCTGGTGCTGTAGGCGATCGCAATGCCAAAAGCCCCGACTTCTTCAAGAAGTCAGGGCTCTGAACACCCCTAGATGATTTCCGGGCGATATTGTGAGGTGGATGGGTGAGTTTTCGGTGCGTTATATCAGGTTCGGATAATTAGTGATAAAAAACCATTACCCTTGAAACCTTACTCCTTTACTTCTGCCTTCTGCCTTCTGCCCTCTGCCTTGCTTTCACGCCTAGTATAAGTATTCAACCGGACATGATATAACGCACCCTACAAGATTGGAGATCGCACTTAAGAGAAACTAAAAAAATAGTATAGTGGTTTTGCTGCTTATTGAGAAGGGATTAAGGGATTTTAGCTGTGTCACGCCACTACAAGATGGGCGATTGGCCTTGGCCTTTGGGCCACGCTACGCGATGCTCGGTACGAGCCGCTACGCGAAGGCACTTGTTTTTTTTTGCAGATGATTGCACTCGGTCTACCCAGATATGCAGATATTTTTAGGAGCGGTTTATTCTCTGGGTTCTCCCCATCGAGTCATACCTGCTGCTGTTGGATGTCTATCAGGACAAGATTCAGAGGGAATCCGAATTTTCTTACCCAGATTGCAGCCGCAGAGTTGACAGACTTTATTGCCAGTTCTCTGACCTAACTTTTGGGTTGCATCTTTAGATGGAATTAGCTTTTGGACTAACTTTTGAGGTGCTGAAAGATTAGGGCAAGCTAAGCAAGCCTCTTCTCGTCTTGCCAAAGTCTCATCGTCTACTACAGAAAAACCCGTTTTGGCCCATCTGAGCAATGTGCTAGTGGCTTTGTTAAGGAGTTCCAGATTTGATTGTTCTTCCGGCTCGAAGCTTTGAATTAGAGTCTGAGGAGGATTAGCGAGTAAATGCTTGAGGAAAGCAGGTTCTTTGCGGCAAACCAGTAAATTATGGGCGTAGGTTTCATCCTCTGTGGCTGCTTGCAACACTTCAGGAGAAACGGGTTCACTGAGTCCCAATATTTGACCCATTTCTAAGCATTTTTCCTCGATCGTGCCACTTGCATGATTAATGTCTTGAATGGTTTCCATTTTAAGTTTCTTCTTGATTTATAACAACAAGTTATCTGACTTAAATCCCCGTTTTCAATTTGCGGAAAACGGGGATGTGTCCTTACGTCAAGGCAAGAAGCTTCTTCAGAAACTGACAGCAATGACGCCTCGCCAGTCAGTGAGTTTTAAAACGGGCATAATTATGCTCGGTATCGAGGGAAGCCCCTTCAGCAGAAGTAACATTGGAAACGACAACCTCATAATCAGTCTTAGGCGCAAAATTGCCTAAAAGGGTCACTTTAGATTGATCGTCTTCATTGACTTTGGCTGAAGTCAGTTGAACCCTTCCCGTAACCTGGTAATTATCAAGATTCTCGGCAGAGGCAACATCCAAAGGCTCATTAAAGTTGAGAATCACAAAAGGCTTACCTTCAGGAGTTTCGCCAACTTCCTCCCCTGTCACCTTGAGTTTAGGTTTGGGTAAAGGAAGTTGGATATTGGCAAAATTGTGTTTTGGATCTAGGGCAATTCCGTCCTTTGAAGTCAGGTTAGTAACAGTAATCGTGTAGTTAGTCTTGGGAGCAAAATCACCCACTAACGTCACTCGGAATAGATCAGTCGAATCCACCTGAACAGCAGTAAGATCCACCGTAGGTTCAACTTGGTAGTTTGTCATCTCCTTAGCAGCGGACTCATCAAGCTCAAAATTGAAAGAGAAAACAATCGTAGGTTTGCCATCAACAACTTCGCCGGGGATAGCATCCAATAACCTTAGAAGACCACCTGCACAAGCGGGTAAAGTCCCTCCAAAAGCACCCTCCTCCATGGTTTCTTGACGACACTCAATAGAGGGTTCCTCCAAAGGATTATTTGGATTTCCTTGTTGATTTTCTGATGAAATATAGCTGAGAAAATTGTTGATTTGCTCCATACCAGCTTTAACAGTTTTACGGTAATAAAACTCCCAAACAATGCTCATTATTAAACCAACACCGTAATAATCAGCTAACCCTCGGGGCAGTAGCTCTTGACGAGGCTCGCCACCAGGTTCGTGGAAACTAGCAATGGCCTGAGCAACAACTAAAGCCATTGCTTGCCAGTAAATACCATCAGTTCTAAGAAGTTGACCAGAAACGACTACCTGCTTTTGTCCGAGGTACTCAAAAGCGTAGACATTGGGAATAGAGTCTTCCCAGACCAGAGTAAAGTTAATATCAGGGTAGTAGGCTCGGCAATGCTTAAAGACTGTTTTTAGGTCATTGGCACCAACATGATTACTAAGTGGACGTTTTCGGACATCTGGATTATTATTGATGTCAATTCCTTGGGCTTGAGTGATAAAGGAACGAGCGGTAGGGGGAATATAGACAGACTCACCTGTATAAAGTTTTAAGGAGTGAGGTACATCAACCTCGTCCTCAAGGTCGGGATGATGGTAAGAATGAACTCCCATTGCATGCTGTTCGTGAATCTCATGATAGGCGGGTTCCCCGATCGCTGGACCTTCTTCGAGCAAATTGCCTAATTGCTCGGTCTGGATCTGCACACTAAAGTCAGCTGTCACAACCCCGTTAGAGTTAAGTAGATGTCCATCAAGGGTTTGAGTAAAGTGATCAGAGATGGCAATGTGATGGATTCCACCAGAATATTCGCCTAGTTTGATAGCGTTAATTTTAACTGGAGTGCCATCAGGAGCCACGAGAAGATCATGAATTGATAGCTTGTCCGCTTGTTTAACTTTGCCATTAGCAAGCAAGAAGAGTTGATCCATGGTAGAAATGATATTTTTTCGTTCCTCGCCATAGTTGAGAAAGATCATGGGTGGGTAATGGGCTGCACCTTTGGGCAAAGGAGATGTACCACCACTGAACTTCACAGGTTTAGCTGCCCAAGACAGGCGGAGTGTTTCGCCTGTTGATTCTAGGTTAGCAACAGAAACAAGATCTCCGATTTGGAACTCTTCAATCGCTTTTTCCCCATCGGGGGTGGCAATGGGGGTGCCATAAGCATAACAGCCACAACAGCAATAGCAGTCTCTTGTGTCCCACT
>NZ_JAAHIG010000425.1:0-7191 GCF_010692305.1 Moorena sp. SIO4G3
CACTGGAGCAAGCCAAAAGGCCGGTCAAAGACCGAGTTTACCCAGGAGCCGTGTGAGGGGAAACTTTCACGCACGGTTCTGGAGCGGAGGTGCCCCGGATAATACCGGGCATCGACCGTAACAAAGCGGTTAATAGACTAGGCAGGCAGCACCTTAAAATAAGTAGGCAACGTGAAGAACATGCCAAGAGACTGGCGCGTTGCGTAATCCGTTCGCGCAGCGTCGGCTTCGCCGAATCTAACGATTTGGTAGCCTACGAAGACTTAAGAGTTAAGAACCTAGTAAAAAATCACTGTCTCGCTAAATCTATTAATGACGCTGGTTGGTATCAATTCAGGAAATGGTTAGAGCATTTTGGGACTAAATTTGGTCGGATAACTGTTGCAGTAAATCCCGCTTATACTAGCCAAAATTGCTCTGATTGCGGTGAAACTGTTAAGAAGTCCCTATCTACTAGAACCCATACCTGTAAATGTGGGTGTGAGCTTGATAGGGATCATAATGCCGCAATCAATATCCGAAATAGAGCCATAAGTACGACGGGGCACGTCGGAACTTGGGTCATAGACCCGAACGCTTCAGGAGATTTGGCCTCTACTGTTCTTGGTTCCGACCAGGTTCAGCAAGCTGGGTCATTGATTGAAGAATCCCCGTGTCTTTAGACCGGGGAGTGTCAACTGCTAATATCTGGTCATCAACGGCAAAATCCACGTCAGCTTGATCCCGACCTGAAGCGAGATAATCCTTCTCGAAAGAATCCTTCAGTCCCGAAAGCAAATCATACTCCGGTTGCCAGTTAAGTTCCGTCTTAGCCTTATGGATATCAGCAAAAAAGTGCTGTAATCGAAATGGAAAAGCCTTGCGCTTGCCAAAATCAAACTGCTTGGGGTCATAATGCACGAGCTTAACCTCATCAGCCGACTTACCACAGGCCATAGCACAGGTTCGTGCTAAACCATCAAAGGTGACATAGCGTTCCCCGGACACATTGTAAATTTTCCCAATCGCTTCCGGATTCCCCAGTACTGCGGCCATTGCCCTCGCCAAGTCCTGACAATGACCTAACTGAGTAATGTGCATGCCATTACCAGGGATGGGAATAGTGCGATCGCGAACAATCCGGTCAAAAAACCAAGCCTCGACATCATTATAATTTTGGGGACCATAGATATAAGTTGGACGAATCGCGGTAAATGGCACCCCAAGTTCTTGTAGGTAAGCCTCAGTATGATGTTTACCCTTGTGGCGAGAATTGGGATCAACTGGATCTCCTTCGAGATGGGGTAACTGGTCCGACTTCAAATACACCCCAGCCGAACTCATATACACAAAATGCTGCACCCGGTCTTTAAAAATTTCCACTAACGGTTGAGTATCACTCAACTCCCGAGCATTATTATCGAAAATCCCATCAAACTCTTGAGACGATAACATTTCCTTGAGCTGATTCGGATCCTTGCGATCGCCATGAATCTGTTGGACTCCTGGCAGTGGCGCTGGCTTATTACCCCGATTGAACAGCACCACCTCATGGCCCATCTCCACCAAAACCTTGGTTAAATAAACCCCAACAAACCGGGTACCACCCATGATTAAAATTCGCATGGTCACTAATTACTAAAAACTTTGATTCACTGATTTATTAATTACCTCTGGGCGGACTTTGTGCCTTCGTGGTTCCAAACCAAACCACCCATAGCATTGTCAGCCATGCTTTGCGCGAGTGGGGGAAACCCCCGCAGGTCGGCGCTGCATCGCTGCCAGGACTTGGAGAGTTACTCTACTAGTAGGGGCACCCTACTACCTAAGGGGGTTTGGTGCCCAGTTTTGGGTAAGTCCTGATTCCTTAAAGTCGCAACTGAGTCACAGCAATATTACCCGAAAAACACACATCCACATCAGTACCAGGAGCGCGATCGCGTTTGTCATACTCCCCCTCATAATAGTAGTGATCCCCCTCCACACGATACTTTGTCGGTAACGGTTGAGTACTCGGTTCACAAAATACCACCTCTGGCTCAGGTGAACCCGGTTCCAAGTGAGGTAAATTCACATTCCAGTAAGTACCAGCAGCAATCGGACGATTCAACAAATCCGCCAACACCCTAGCTGTCCAACGACTGGCCACCTCCCAATTAATCACCCAAGGTTTTTTCATCCATTGGGAAATCGCAATACCTGGTATCCCCTGTATCGCCGCTTCCCTAACCGCCGCCACTGTACCAGAAATGTAAACATCAACCCCCAAGTTACCGCCAGCATTAATACCTGACAGAACCCACTTTACCTCTGGTATAATATGTGATATTGCAAGGCGAGTACAATCCGCTGGGGTACTAGAGACTGCATACTCATAGTCTGACCGACGTTGGACGTGAATCGGTTTATATGTAGTCACCTGATGGCCACAGCCTGAATGATGCTCCTTCGGAGCGATAATTACAAAATTACCGTTACCGTTGACCGCTTGCTCTAGTGCTTTAATTCCGGGAGCATCTATCCCATCGTCGTTCGTTAGGATTATAGTCATTAGTTTAGTCGTTAGTGGTTAATCATTAACAGCTGAGTATGGGAAACGATCTAATCCAAGCCAAACTATCAAGGAATATCGAAACCGTATTAGAAACTTAAAACCAATCATCTCAAATTGCTTGAGCATTTGCACCCTTATACTTCCTTTGGGTATAAACTTAGCTTTTGGTTTAGCTATGGAGCTTCAGCTCTGAGCTCCGTACAGCTAACAAGTTAATAGCTGCTGGCGCAGCCGGAAAGTAGCTCGTTAGCTGATCGCTCAAAGTATAGCTGGGTTATAGCTACCCATGAGCAGCGATCTTACAACCTCAGCTCAAAATCTTTCAAGCAACTGTTATGGCAAGTCAGGGATACATCTACAACTTTCAACCTATTGGCCAACCAGGATTATGACTCAAAATAGCAAAAATCAGCCATCTACCCACTCTCAGCCAACTGTTAATTTTACCGAAGAAGAGCTGCAAGATATCTTACGCTATGCTAACGAACATGGTATTAATCCTTTTATACTAGTCAAAGTTATTGCCCAAAATCGGAAACAGAAAATTGCCCAGGCTCACAATAGGCAGATTCGGACCAGGGAAACCGTGTTTCAATAGAGGTTAGTGGACAGTAGCTAAAGTCCGTGTGAATTTGTTGGCGGTCAGCTTCTTTAACAAGAAGTAGTCGAGGTAATTCCCCTGCTACTCTATGCATAGTTAGGAAGAGTAAGCCAAAACACAATTTTTTTTTATTATGTCTTAACACTCTCAGAGAGTATCGGATATACTGAAATAGTAATGGTAAGGTCGATACCATTATAAAAATACAAACTAAGAAATAATTGACTATTAAATCCCTTATAAATGATGTTTGTAATTTAGATTATGAGCCACAAGTTCAAAAAAACTGGTTAGTCAGGATTTTAAAATACAGTACGTTCCTTAACCCTATGGATAGTAAAAAAAAAGTAACCGTTAGTCCAGGGCTAGTTCATTATGGTCTGAGATGGGCTGGTGCTAATAGAAATGCAATTTTAAATTGAACCTGGGGTTAAAACAACGGAAATAGCTAGTGTTAAAGATAGTATAGTCAAGTTGTTTGGGTCGCAGAATTAACTGATAGAGAGGTTCACATTCGGGATGCTCTAACTACCTTCTGGTAGTGAATAGGTTCATACTATAGGAAAAAAAGACTCTCCTACTAGATCCTACTACAATCAAAGATTTAAGCAATCAAAGATTTAAGTTACCATCTAATTTTTACGCATCACTCCTTACCAACAAAGGGATTCAGCCACTAAACTATTAAATTTAAATGGGGGACAGGTTAGTAGGGGAAGGTTGAATGAAATTATCTACGTAACTGGTGAACGATAACACTCAACAGTCCATAGCTGATAGTATCATCAGTATTCACCCTTACTTACCTGTTGGTTGAATAGAGTTAGTTTAATAGAATGTGGTTAACCACTATCACTGCTAGGCTTGTTGTGTCCAAGCAGTTCGAGATCGTTACTATTGCCTATAATCACTTTCAATCTCAGCTTAAAGAACCCTAATGCAGACTACAGCTTATAGTGAGCTTTTCCCACTATTTAATACAGCTACCCCAGAAACCTTAGAATGGTTTGAGTCTATAGCGGTGGAGCATGAGTACCCCACCGACCGAGCTATCATCATGGAAGATGCTTGGGGTAATGCTGTTTACTTTATTGTCTCCGGCTGGGTTAAAGTGCGACACTTACGCGGTGAAAACGATGTCACACTGGCGATTTTGGGTCGGGGTGACTTTTTTGGTGAAATGGCAATTCTTGATGAATCTCCCCGCTCAACCGATATTGTTGCCATGTCGAACGTGCGACTACTGACCATTTCTGCGCAACGCTTTATTCAAACTCTGTTTAAAGATCCCCAGTTGCACCATCGCATGTTACAACTGATGGTGCGACGGTTACGTCAAAGCAATGTCCGGTTACAAAATCGCTATCAGCCTCCAGCAGTTAATTTAGTCAATACTCTAGTTGGTTTGGCAGACAATTACGGTGAAATCACTGAAAAAGGCACAGAAATCTATAACATTTCCTATCAAGACTTAGCTGACATCACAGATATCAGTGTAGAGGATACTACCAAAATTATGGAAAAGCTTGAGAGTAAGGGTTGGATTAAAGTTGACCCGGAGCAGCAAACTATGCGCTTGATGAATATCAAGCAGCTAACTCAGCTGGTCAGACGAGGTAGCTCATGAGGCAAGATTAGCTCTAGGTGGTAGCTGCCCCACAACAGAGGCGTGGTTTGTGGGACTAAGGTTCCTAAAACCCACATTCCTTACTACTCACTACTCACCACATTGTCTTGTTCTAAAAGATTAAGAATTTTGAGGATTTGGCTCTGGGGCTTAGGCCACCCCCCGAAGGACTAATAGCCATTACCCTGACTCATTACCCTGATTCAGTAAATCCTCTTCCTACACCCCACACCGGCTTTCTCCACAGTGGTTCACCCTACAGGCTAACCCTAGACTCGTCACCCTGTATACTTTTCAAGTGGGTTGTTACCCTGTTAGGTTCTAAGGACTGGGTTAGGAGATTTGGCTGAATTCACCAATATCGGGCTTGATAGATTACTTACCGTAAGCTAATATTTCTTCATAAAGTTAAATAAAACTTAAATTAAATCACCTATCTACACCTGTAGGGTGCTGACTTACTCCCGGGGCATGTAGATAGATTAGGCCTAGCTTCTTCCCAAAAGCTAAAAACTTTCTGTAAGATAGCAGAATCAGTTTTTATTTGTGATAAAAGCACCGTCTTAAGTTTTACTAGCTCTCAATCAAGCTAATTTAGAAGATTTTTGGAGGACTATGATATGCGGATAGCTCAAGTTTCCCCGTTATGGGAGAGAGTTCCCCCACCAGGCTATGGTGGTATCGAACTAGTGGTTAGCCAACTCACTGATGAATTAGTTCGTCGCGGTCACGATGTTACCCTATTTGCGTCTGGAGATTCCATCACTAAGGCTAAACTAAAGTCTGTGGCTCCTCAGGCGTTGCGCCTTGACCCCTCAGTAGAGGCACCGGTAGTTTACGAACTACTGCAATTGGCTCAGATAGGCGAGGTGGCTGATGAGTTTGACCTAATTCACTTTCATACAGGGATGATCACCTTTCCGGTAATTGACTTGTATAAGACCCCTGTAGTTCATACCATGCATGGTCGCTTCGGCAATGATATTAGCAAGGCTTATGCGCGATACAGCCACATACCTCATATTAGCATCAGTAATCATCAGCGGTCATCTGGACCAGAGATGAATTATGTTGGTACCGTTTACAATGGTGTTAAAATTGAAGATTATCCCTTCAATCCAACAGCAGCCGATGACCCCCCCTACTTAGGGTTTTTGGGTCGTTTGTCAAAGGAGAAAGGACCTCATCATGCAATCAGAATTGCCCGTGAAACTGGCTGGAACTTGAAAATGGCGGGCAAGGTTGATGTAGTTGACCGGGAATTCTTTGAAGAAGAAATTGCTCCCCAGATTGACGGTAAACAAATTCAATACTTGGGTGAAGTCAGCCACGAAGAGAAGGTGGAATTATTATCCAAAGCTAGCCTGACCGTCTTTCCGATTACCTGGCCCGAACCGTTTGGTTTGGTGATGATTGAGTCAATGTGTGTTGGCACTCCAGTGATTGCCACGAACTTTGGCGCTGTACCGGAGGTGGTGGCCGACAAGAGAACTGGCATAATCTGTGCCAATCCTGAGGACATGATAGCTGCCATTCCAGAAGCTCTTAAACTCTCTCGCGAAGAGTGCCGTAAGTATGTGGAAGAGACCTTCAGTGTTCCCAATATGGTTGATGGCTATGAAGCAGCTTATCAGAAAGTGCTAGAACAGCATAAGTAAGCTAATCCCAAAACTTCAGCCCCTGTCAGTGCAGTTTAATCGTTTAGATCAGCGCTTTTCGCCTTTTCCAGATAATTATAGGAAATCGGGACACAAAACTCCCCATATTCATGGGGGAGATGTAGCCCACCACGGCACTTTTAAGTGCGGTGAATCTATTACTATGAAAACGTGAAGGCCAGTAGGAACAACCATATACAGTTTTGAAAGAATCTAGTTCAATCTAGTTAAGGAAAAATCCCTGGGAACCAGATCACTACTAGCTCGACTAGCCTACCTATAGGTGGCAAGCAATGGTAGTAATTCACTCCAAACATAAACATGAAATAGAGAAGTCCTGAGTTGCTAAGTTCATTGAGTTCTGAATAAGAAACAATGACAGCAAATGATTTATCTTAAACTGATTTATTTTAACAAAACTCGCGGAATTCCCCACCGTCTTTCACGGTGGGGATGGATAGCGAGACGAGGACTTGTTGGGAATCGTGTTAGAATAAAGTTGGTTGATGACCCACCTGACTGACTAAAAGGCTACCTTCAAGGTGTAAAAGTACTAGCAGAGCTCAGGGAAGAGACTTGCCCCGGCTGGTTAGCCATAGAGCTGTAATTCCATGGTAAGTCTGTCGTAAAAGTTATACGTCTGCGGAAGGCGGATGTCTGCCTGTGGACGCTGAGTAAGACCAATTCCAGCAGGCGCGCGCCTCCTAGGTCGGGTTCCCCGGCCTAGGGTCGCTCCTCTGGTTGAGGCATCGGGGACGCGCGCGGGAAACCT
>NZ_JAAHIG010000426.1:0-7182 GCF_010692305.1 Moorena sp. SIO4G3
AGCACGTCACAAGATGACTGCAAGCCGAAAGGTTGAAGGAGAACCTAGGAGCCGTATGAGGTGAAAGCTTCACGTACGGCTTTGGAGCGGAGGTGCATCGGGTAATACCGGACATCGACCGTAATAAAAAGGCCATTCCAGAGATTAAAAGTTTTAGGACTCCCAACAGTTTAGGACTGCCTGCTAAATTGATGGATTGGACCATTAATGATGTAGCCAAAACCATTACAGCGAGCCAGGCTGCTTGTATAGATGCGGTAGCAAAAAAGGTCTACAAAAAGTTTCCAGGAAAGGAAAACCAAAATAAACGAAAGAAGCTTTGCAAACAACTTAGGACTCTAGCATTCCTGGATAACTCACTCCTACACAGACTTGTCAGAAAGGAATTTCATAGAGGACATTCTTGGAGTAAAAACCAGATAGTCTATCAACAAGTGGGTTATAAATGCAAAAGAATCTCTCGTCACACTTACCAGTTAGAACTAGCTGGATTAAGAAGGGGAAAGAGGAATAGGATAGTTGTCAGATCTAATCGAAAAATAAAAGGACAAATTAGATTAATCCATAACCAACTTTTGCAAAGATTTGAAATTCACTTTCTGGTAGACCATGGAACCGTAGGAATTCCATCTGAACGTCGGAGTGTCGGAGTAGATAAGGGGTACACGGAGGCTTTCTATGACTCAGAGGGTCAGGCTCACGGGAAAGGACTAGGAAAAGTAACCACCAAGAAGTCTGATCGTATATGTGCCAAAAACCGCAATAGAGGGAAACTTTGGGCGCTTCACAGAAAGCTAGAAAAATTAGACCCAGCTAAGTCGGCTCGAATACTCGAAAATAACCTGACCAGAAAAACAGAAAATCGCCGTTACAGAAAAAATCAATCAGAGCTAACGGCCATAATAGGAGCAGCTTCTAAATCCCTCTTTAACGGGGAGTCTTTAAAAGTCTTTGCTGAGGATTTAACACAACCGATCCGAAACAAGCGCCAGTCTAAAGCAGTATCCCGTAAGCTTAATAGTTGGATGAAAGGAGTGATGCGGGATTCTTTGCGAAAATGGGCTAATTGGACTGGCTCGGTTGTTACAGAAGTTCAGCCTAGTTACACGTCGCAAATTGACTCCAGGAATGGCACCCTATTGGGGAAAAGGACTGGGGACAATTTTACCGGATTTGATGGGGTCGTGTTGCAGGCTGACCATAATGCTGCCAAAAACATCCTTGCTCGCGGTACCGACAAGGAAATAACTCGGTATATGAATAAGACCGAGGTTCAGGCGGTGTTATTGCGCCGTACCGCGCGTTGTCTGGAAGGAATGGGACTGAGTCTGCTTGATGCAGTTGAGCTTGGTTGGCTTGACTCAAAACATAGCAAAACTCAGGCTTTCAAGCAACTCCTCATCGAGATGTGAGGAACGCCTAGACAGACGGGTGGCAGGTTTAACTCCAATTACTGTATGACCACCCCTCACTCAGGCGACAATAAATTGAACCTTGACCGTTTTATACGGATTTATCCCAATTAATGACGGTTTAAGAGTATCTCTGAAACCACTCCTCAAAAGCAGTTACGTCCATATGGACTCTGTCTAGGCCAGTTCAAAGTGCCAGATGATTTTGATGCCCCGTTGCCAGATGAGATTCTAGACGGGTTTGAGCAATAGTGAAACTATAGAATTTTTTTGTCAATTTTTCCTTGACGAAGGATTAATCAATAGGGAATCGGGAATTGGGAATCGGGAATCGGGAATCGGGAATAAAGAATAGGCAAGAGGCAAGAGGCAAGAGGCAAGAGGGAAAACTGATCTAAATCCGGATCTCCCCATCTCCCCATCTCCCCATCTCCCCATCTCCCCATCTCCCTACTCCCTACTCCCTACTCCCTACTCCCTACTCCCTAATAACGACGCCGGGATACGCTCGCTTCACCCAACTTACGCCAAGTATGCCAGCCCACTACGCCATCCACTTTCAAACGGTTGTTCCGTTGGAATTGAGTCACACCTAGGTAGGTATATCGGTCAAAATTGGCATTAAATCTAACAATGGTGTAGCCCAAGCTAATTAGGATCTGCTGCAAAAATCGCACGGCGTCACCATTGTTACCAGGAGTCAGCACTGGCATAGTCACAGTAGTAATTGTATCAAGGGTTAGGGATGGTGGGTTATAGGGAGGATAGGGAGGATAGGAATGTTGGGCGTCAACGTTGATGATTTCTTCTGAGCTTTCCATAGATGGAGCGGTTGCCATCCCTTGGTCTTGATTATCCATGGTTTCTGGTAAATTGCTCATGCTTTGATCATCCGCCATCATGGTTTGGGCGGGATTGGGGATTGGTATTTCTGAGTTGTTTTTCATGATTTGTCCTGAAGTTGTGTATAGGTTTTGGTGAACAAGCGACTATTATATTAAAGGTTTTCAATTGGGTAGGGAGTAGGGAATCGGGAGTAGGGTGTAGGGTGTAGGGTGTAGGGTGTAGGTGTAGGGTGCGTTAGGGACGGGCTCACCCTGATTTTCCGCCTCTTCGCCCCTGGTACAGCCCGTCCCGTAACGCACCACTATTAAGGGAGTAGGGTGTAGGGTGTAGGGTGTAGGGTGCGTTAGGGACAGAAAGCCTATGATTTTGAGACTCTTCGCCCCTGTTAAAGCCCGTCCCGTAACGCACCACTATTAAGGGAGTAGGGTGTAGGGTGTAGGGTGTAGGGTGCGTTAGGGACAGAAAGCCTATGATTTTGAGACTATTCGCCCCTGTTAAAGCCCGTCCCGTAACGCACCACTATTAAGGGTGTAGGGTGTAGGGTGTAGGGTGTAGGGTGCGTTAGGGACAGAAAGCCTATGATTTTGAGACTATTCGCCCCTGTTAAAGCCCGTCCCGTAACGCACCACCATATGACATACACAAGATTTTTTCCCTGTTGCCTATTGCCTTTTGCCTAAACTCCAAATATACTCTGGTTAGCAGTTTGACCTTCAATTAACCATCGCTATTTTAAGCTTCAGAAATTACAGGTGGTATTTCGGTAAAAGCTCCCTTTGTTTTTCTGTTGAATAAACCGTAACTATAACAATTTTCAATCCTAAGTGAAAAATACCTCTCTAGACAGTGGATACTAGAGGGAACAGGGAATAAGGAATTAAGAATTAAGAATTAAGAATTTAGAATTAAGAATTTAGAATTTAGAATTGGCAATCGGGAATCGGGAATCGGGAATCGGGAATCGGGAATCGGGAATCGGGGGAAGAGTATGGGCTGTGATCGGGAAATGCGATCGCATCTAGCTGTGATCGGGAAATGCGATCGCATCTAGCTGTGATCGGTAAATGCGATCGCATCTAACTGTGGTCAGTAAATGCGATCGCATCTAGCTGTGGTCTCGAAAATGCGATCGCATCTAACTGTGGTCAGTAAATGCGATCGCATCTGGCTGTGATCTGGAAATGCGATCGCATCTGGCTGTGATCTGGAAATGCGATCGCATCTAGCTTTGGTCAGTAAAAGCGATCGCATCTAGCTGTGGTCAGTAAATGCGATCGCATCTAGCTGTGATCTGGAAATGCGATCGCATCTAGCTGTGGTCTCGAAAATGCGATCGCATCTAGCTGTGGTCAGTAAATGCGATCGCCTCTAGCTGTGGTCTGGAAATGCGATCGCATCTAGCTTTGGTCAGTAAAAGCGATCGCATCTAGCTTTGGTCAGTAAAAGCGATCGCATCTAGCTGTGATGGGTAAATGCGTTCGCGTAGCGTGACAAGCAGGTCAATCGCATCTAGCTGTGGTCTGGAAATGCGATCGCTTAGCGTGACAAGCAGGTCAATCGCATCTAGCTGTGATCTGTAAATGCCGCACTATTTAATGCCATTAATAATCATCATTATTATCAAAAGTTAGGTAAATAGGATTTTTTACCACACTCCCTACACCCTACACCCTACACCCTACACCCTACACCCTACTCCCTACACCCTACTCCCTACTCCCTATACCCTACACCCTACACCCTACTCCCTACACCCTACTCCCTACTCCCTCACCAAATTGTTACAAAAATTTTCAAAATATGTTATAATTATGCAATTTTTATGCTATTATATAAAAGGGAACACTCAAAAGGAGATAAGTGAAGAGCCAGCCCACAGATGTTAGAGCGTCACGGGCTGGCTCTGGGTCTCCCACTCAAAAGGAGGTAATTTCATTATGTCTTACAGTCAACGCCTATACCCATGGGCAATCGTTCGCTTGTTACCACAGATGCAACGAGTCGTTGTCGCTCGTTTCCGTAACCGCTCCAATGCGGAGGGTCATATGACAGCCCTTAAACGCCTGATGCCCGAGGCTGAATTTGTGATTATTTTTGATATCCCTAATCCGATTGGTGAAGAAGAATCTTCAGAATGAAGAATGGAGAATGAAGAATGGAGAATTAAGAATGGAGAATTAAGAATGGAGAATTAAGAATGGAGAATTAAGAATGGAGAATTACCAATTCGCTTGAAATTCTTAATACTTAATTCAAAAAGGTTGTTCGCCTTTGGTGTTAGGTGAAGGGGAGGTTGTTTGTCAGAATGGAAAATTCTGGTTCTTCAGTACCTACTATGCTAAATTTATAGTTAAAAACCCCCAAAAAGATGACTGTGTAAGGGTTATGAGGCTATTTAACCATCAATTTTTCCAATATAGCTGCCTCTTCCTCCTGCTCCCTTTGGCAAAGTGTTAATTTAGCATAACAAGTAAGAAAGAGCAAAAATTCTAAATTCTTAATTCTAAATTAGAAATTATAAATAGACTAAAATCATTGGAGAAAATACATCATGCAGTATCAAGTTTTTGTTCAGAGTCAATCCGACGATAAGTTTGTGGCGTCAGTCATTGGGATGCCAAATTTAACGGTTGAGGGCAGGACGGAGTCAGAAGCAATTTTTAAGGTCAAATCTGCCCTAGAAGCACAATTAATTAGAGGGAAGTTTGTCACTATTGAGGTAAATTTAGACCTTCAGCCAAATGCAGCTAAGCCTCAGATGAGATATGCGGGAATATTTGCCAATGATCCCACATTTGATGATTTTATGGAAAAACTAACTGTGATCCGGGAAGAATCAAATTCAGTAACCGATGTGCTCGCAGTTTTGCAGGCATTGTCACCAGAGCAACGTCAATTGGTTTATGACTTTGCTGAGTTTTTACTCCAAAAGCAAGGAAAATCGGAAACCGAACAATCGGCTTCTAGTCCACCATTACCACCTCGTGTTTTTGGACTCCATGCAGGTCTTGTTGAGATAAGTGAAGATTTCGATGAGCCTTTACCAGATGAGTTTTGGTTAGGAGAAAACGATCCACTGATGATGACCAATAAACAAATTCAACAAATTAATCAGAAATCGGCTTCTTGATGAAATTGTTACTAGATACCCATACGTTATTATGGTTTGACTCAGAGCCAAACAAGTTATCTAGCTCATGCAGACAGCTATTGACGAATGAGGATAATCTTCTGTTGCTAAGTCTTGCAAGTATTTGGGAAATACAGATTAAGAGCCAGATAGGTCGGTTAAATCTACGATTACCCCTGTCAAGACTGATTGTTCAACAGCAGCAAAATATTGGCTTGCAAATTCTCCCGATTTCCCTTTATCACGTCTATGCTCTCCAAAGTTTACCGGATGTTCATCGCGATCCCTTTGATCGGATTATGGTGGCACAGGCTATGGTAGAAAATTTACCTTTTGTCAGTATTGATTCTGTTCTAGATGGATATCCCATTCAACGGATATGGTAACTAGGACTCAGGGGCACATCAAAACTTTGTGGCTCGATTTGTTCAGTAGCTGTTACTTCCGAGATGGGTTTTGCGTTCGCATAGCGTGGCCGTAGGCCAATCGCAAAAATCAACAAACCTACTGCTGGGACCCTAGGTAACTGACCCAAATGCTACCCTAAAACTATCAGGTTCAACAGAAGATCATGTACCAAACTGACCCACCCCGTGAAGACCCAAAGGAGCCTGCTTTGCCTGACGAATTTCACGACTTTCAACCCCAGCTATTGCGAGAAACCTGCCAACCTCCCAACTATCCCAGGGAGGAGATGTTCATTGCTACAAACCTGAATGTATATTACGACAGTCGTCATCACTTATGGCATAAGCGACCAGATTGGTTTTTGGTATTGGATGTAACTCCTGCTGAAAAACAAGAAGACCTGCGCTGGAATTATGTGGTTTGGCAGGAAGGAAGAGCGCCATTTTTGGTAGTGGAACTCCTATCACCAGGTACCGAAGCTGAAGATTTAGGACAAACCTTGAAGTCTGCCAACAAGCCACCAAGCAAATGGCAAGTTTATGAACAATATATGCGCATTCCTTACTATGTAGTTTTTGACCGCTATGAAAACCAGCTGCACGTGTTTCAATTAATTGCCACTCAGTATCAGGAAGCAGAGCTTTATGAGCCCAAATTTTGGATTCCAAAACTGGAATTAGGCTTAGGAGTATGGCCAGGTAAATATCAAGAAACACAAGGGTTTTGGCTGCGTTGGTATGATGGAGCTGGTAATTGGATTGAGACTTCAGCAGAACGGGCAGAACGATTGGCAGAAAAATTGCGTACCCTTGGGATAAATCCCGATGATTTATAAAATAGGGGAGTTTGTTCGCGTAGCGTGGCCATTCGCGTAGCGTGGCCCAAAGGCCAAGGCCAGGGGAAAAGAATACCCCACTCCTGCGACGGATGGGGATGAATTTTCCCCTCAACTAAATACTTACGGTAACACCCCAGTCTTTCCTAGTGCTTCTAAATACTCTGACAAAGTCAAACCAGTTTTAGCTGCCATTTTTTTTAACCCGTCCCAGGCTGCTTCCGTAGTTCTAACGGTGTGTGCCTTTTTTGCTTGTCCATGTATTGGAGGTCGTCCAGTTTTTTTGGCAATAATACTTGTTATCTGTATTTCTAGAAGCTACAATTAATATAGCACGGACAAAAGATTGAAACTGATGCAGCTTGGATATGTCTACAAACTGAAACCCAACAAACAGCAAGAAGTCACAATGAATAAGTGGCTGGTGCGATTCGTTGGCTAGAAACCTTAACCTGAAAGGGTTTCAGGGGGATTAGCCGCAAGGGACTAAAAGAACCTTGACAACTTGATAACCATGCAGATGTAAATTCTGCCCTCTCGAAATTGGAGTG
>NZ_JAAHIG010000427.1:0-7144 GCF_010692305.1 Moorena sp. SIO4G3
CGGTAACTTCTAACCATGCCCTTTCAGCCGCAGCTTGTCGAGCTGTTGAGTTCAATTCGTTGGCAAAAGGGAAATTCTTGGCCAAGGTTTTGCAATATTTATTTAAGTCGTATTTGCTTAACCCTTTATTATCCATCCACAAACGAAGACAGCTATTCCGTATAAACTGAACAGTCCGAATAGCTTTGTCTATGGCTTGATACTGTGTTTTGTTTCCGTATGCCTTGAACTCAAGTATAATCATCAGAACTCGACCTCTTCTGTTATATTATTATGCTAACATGCCTAGCACAAATTAGCAAGTATTTGTTTTTATTTTCTTCAAGGCGACTAAAGTCGCGCTTACACTTTCATCTCCGCTCGCTTTGTGGCGGAGTTTTCAGTGTTAGGCTTTCTAATAACGATATTTGTAAGGTCTGGTTGCGGATTGTACACCATAAGGGTGTTTGGAGTCTAGTGTTGGCTAAACCCTGATATATATGCTGATCAACTTATCTTTGGCTCAACTCTGTGGCTCAACGGAAGGGTTGGAATCCATCGATGGAGTTCCAAAGCAACAGAATAAAGTCTAAACTTCAAGAATATTCCTCCGGCCTCATTGTCCGTAACAAGTGATCTACCACCGATGGAACCACCGATTGCTTCTGGAACTATTCTGCAAAATCGCTACCATTTGCTCCGTGTCCTTGACCAAGGAGAATTCAATCGGACTTACCTGGTAGAGGATCAAGGGCGCTTCAATGAACCTTGCGCCCTGAAAGAATTTATTCCCCCTCAGACAGAAACTAATAATCTCGATAAGTCAAGGCAACTGTTTCAACAAGAAGCAGGTATCCTGTATAAAATTGAACACCCGCAAATTCCTCAGTTCCGAGCTACCTTTGAAGAGGAAGGACGGCTGTTTCTGGTGCGAGACTACGTAGAGGGAAAAACCTATGGTGACCTTCTAGAACAACGCAAAGCCCTTCTCAATCAAAGTGAACCTCTATCTTCTCATCCGGATGGGGAAGTGCAATCACCGCCAATGGCTAGCACGACCAACTTGGGAGTTTTATCAGAAACGGAAGTGCGTCAGCTATTGCAGCAATCCTTGCCAGTTTTGGACTACATCCACAGCCAAGGGATTATCCACCGAGATATCACACCCGATAACATCATCATGGGGGAAACAGACAGTATACCCGTTTTGATTAATTTGGGTGTGGTACAGGAACTGGCAACTCGTCTTCAATTGCCAGATACTCCCACACCAACAACTAGTATTGGCAAAAGCGGTTACGCTCCCAGGGAGCAAATTCAGACACCGAGTAGTGACCTCTATTCCCTAGCAGTGACTGCGATAGTGCTCCTGACTGGGAAAGAACCAGAAGAACTTGTCGATGATGCTAATCTGACTTGGAACTGGCGTCCCTGGGCTAGGGTTAGCGATGAGTTAGCTGAGATATTAAATCGGATGCTTAGTGATCAACCAAGCGATCGCTACCAATCCGCTAGGGAAGTCTTGTATGCCTTTCAAGCTTCTGGGTTAACTCCGCAACTGCCAAAGCGCAAGCCAATACCTGGCACAACGGTGGCATCAGCTCAAGGTGGGACACCCAGGGAGGCCAGAGGTGGAGAACCGAGTGAACCGGTGATGTCTCAAGCCACGGGTAACTCTATCTGGAATAGTCCTTGGCCGTTGCTTGGGATAGCTACAGGACTAGCAGCGCTGGCAGGAATAGGCTCTTGGGTATGGGTGAGCAATGTTAATCAGCAGGACACTGGGAAATCCCCTAGTCCTAAGGTGTCAGTGAGTCCTAGTCCTAGTCCGATTTCGACTTCAACTCCGAGCCCTAGGGCTAGTCCAACCCCGAGTAAGCCTCAAATCTACAGTCAGCGTCTAGAGCTTTATGCTGGTAAAACTCTTTCAAAATCCAGGAATTTAAAGGCTAATCACACGATTAACTACATTATCCAGGGTAAACAAGACCAAACCCTCAAGGCATATCTCAGTGATGAAGGGGTTTTGATGACTGTGCTTGGCCCGGACGGAAAACCAGTGGACAATCGAGCTCAGCGGGTGCGGCAATGGCAAGGGAAATTTCTGTTCACCGGCAACTACACGATTCAACTGAGTCCAGTTAAGGGTCTACCGGATAGCGATTATCAGCTAGGATTAAAGTTAACAGAAGCACCGAAGCCGAAACCAGAACCTAAACCAACTGCTGAGTATAAGATAAAACGGGTCAATTTGTTACAGGGAACCAAGCGTTTGCGGCTACTGGGTCGCACTAGCCCCCAGAAGATTCAGCGCTACTTGGTGAAGGCTAAACAGGGTCAGCAATTGAAGCTAGAGGTTATTGAAAGTGATGTGGCTTTAACTATCCGCTATCCCAATGGGAAGTTAGTGGAAAAGGCTTCAGGGGTGCAACGGTGGCAAGGTAAGCTGCCTATTGCTGGTGAGTATATAGTAGATGTAATTGCTAAACAGGAAAGAAACTTTGCTGTAGATATTAGCCTTACTGACTGAGAGTGACTCAATCTTGAACGTATTACTAATTACTGGTACCAATACAGAGATCGGCAAAACGGTTTTGACTTCTGTGATCGCTGCTTATTGGCAGACTTACCGTCCTCAAGAGAGTCTGGGGATATTCAAGCCGATTCAAACCGGAATTGGCGATCGCGAAATTTACCACCAACTATTTGACTTGGGTCAAACCCTGGAGGAGATCACACCCGTGGAGTTTAAAACCCCTGCAGCACCACCAGTTGCTGCAGATCTAGAAGGACGAGAGGTTGACCTCGAAAAGGTCTGGCAAGGCTTCGTTAATCTGCGCAGTCAGCGGGATGTGGTCTTGGTGGAAGCTTTGGGAGGACTAGGTTCACCGGTGACTCATGAACTGATTGTGGCAGATTTGGCAAGGGATTGGCGATTGCCAACGGTATTGGTTGCGCCGGTAGAATTAGGAGCGATCGCACAAGTGGTTGCTAATGTTGCCCTGGCACGCTCATCACGAGTTGACCTCAAAGGCATTGTCCTCAATTGCGTCGAACCTCGTACCTCCCAAGAAATTAATCAGTTGGCTCCGATTAGGTTAATCGAGACTCTAACCAATGTTAAGGTTTTGGGGATTTTACCTCATCTATCTGACCCCATGGACTACTCGAAACTTGCTCAAGTGGGTTCAAATTTGGATGTCAGTGGTTGGTGAGCGATGATAGTAAATCTGAGGGGAAAGGGTAACAAAGGTTAAACTATTATGCGATCGCGGACGATTAGAGAAGGCTCCGTTGGCTTATTGATTGTAGCAGGACTTGCTGTTTTCGGTGGACTTGTTGTATGGATTAGTGGGATTAGCTTCAGTCGAAAGAGCTATAAATTTATTGTCAATTTTGGCAACGCTGCTGGTATGCAAGTGGGGGCATCAGTCAGCTATCGCGGTGTCCAAGTTGGCAGAATCACTAACATTGAACCCGGTACTAATGGGGTCAATGTCACCGTTGAAATTGATGACCCTGGATTGTTAATCCCCCGCAAAGTCCAGGTTGAAGCTAATCAATCGGGTTTAATTGGTGCTACCAATGTGGATATCATGCCCCTAGGACAATTACCTGCAACTGCTCAAAGTCTTACACCCTTCGGAGCACAATGCAATTCTTCCCTAGTTATTTGTGAAGAAGATCAGATCAATGGTGACGTGGGTTCTACCTTTGCTGACCTCCTACGGAATGGAAATCGCATTGTTGAACTCTACGCTGATCCAGCGTTTTTTGAAAAAATCAATAGCCTTGCGGAAAATGCCTCCAATGCCGCCAGAGATGTGTCAGAACTTAGCAAAGAGATGACCCAGTTGTCCCGGATAGTGCGCCAAGAGGTAGCAGGCTTGTCCAAAGCAACGAATGCTGTGACCAGTGCGGCCAATCAAACATCTAGTCTAATCGGGTTGGCAACCAGTAGCATTTCTAGTACCTCCCAGGAATACAGCCAAACTGCAAAGGAACTCAATCAGTTGATTACCTCTGCCAATCAACTATTGGTCAGTAATCGGGGAAATTTGGTCACCACCTTAGATAGCATCTCTCAGGCCAGTCAAGATCTGCGTGTATTGACCAGCAACTTAACCATTACCGCGAATCAGGTTAACTCAGCGGTTTATCAAACGGATGTATCACAGATGCTGCGGAACTTAGAAAACCTATCGGCTAATGCTGCCCAAGCATCTGCTAACTTACGTAATGTTTCCAATACTCTCAACAGTCCTACTAATTTACTGGTATTACAACAAACCCTAGACTCAGCACGAGTTACCTTTGAAAATGCCCAAAAGATTACCGCTGACCTAGATGATCTGACTGGGGATCCAGCTTTTCGCCGCAATGTCAAGGATTTAGTTAATGGACTCAGCGGCTTAGTGTCTTCTACCGAACAGCTGCAACAGCAGGCTCTGATATCTCAACAACTGGAAGCTCTCAATACTGCTATAGACACCGCCTCGTCTAATGATCCTGCTAAAACCGTTTCCATCCCTAAGTCCCCCCCTAAGATCGATCCACCTAAGATAGATCCAATAGCTCCCGCTGATCAGAAGCTTCAACCGAATCAAGAAAAACAGATGTTTAAGCTTTTACCCCCAGCCCCTAGGAAATCGGTTAAGTGAAATGAATTTAGTAAAGGGAGCAGGGAGCAGGGAGCAGGGAACAGGGAACAGTGGCAAGAGGCCGTATTCAGTAAATTTTGTTAGTTGAAGAGCCTAATTTTTCTGTCTTGATGCAGTCGCTCATGGGGGAGACCCCCGCAGGTCGGCGCTGCCTCCCCAAGACCGTAATGGTGCGTTTGACCCGTAATTAAATTCGCCACGGGTCGCACCTCTGCATCGCTTTTACAGTAAGCTTTCTGAGTTTTTTAAGTGGAAATTTATCATACAAGGCTTGTGACAGTACTGAAAAACCAAAATGATTTTTTACCACTCCCTACTCCCTACTCCCTACTCCCTACTCCCTACTCCCTACTCCCTACTCCCTACTCCCTACTCCCTATTCGCGACTTCAGCAAAGAAGTCTTAAGTCCAGTCATCTTGGCTTCCAGAACTGTTGTCTCGTCTATACGCAAGACCCTCTTGATGAATCTGAAGGGTTTTCTCAAAAAGCTGTTGTTCTGTCAGTTGCCATCGCTGGAGCAGTACATCCAAGTCCCTTTGAATCGCTCTAGCACCGGGAAAGCTGTCATACCGAATCCGCAGTCGGGCTAATTCCGCCAAGTTGTATTCATTGGGTTGTTGTTGTAAAAGACGGTTAACTATTTCGCGATCGCGTTTTTCCTGAGGATGTTGCTGGTCTTGATTTCCTTCCATCTCAGTCAAGGCTTCCATGCTGGCTAAAACATCAATAATTACTTATAGCAAAGGGAACAGGTAACAGGGAATCGGGAATCGGGAATCGGGAATCGGGGTAAGAGTGTGGGGATATAGGGGAGAATTAATACTGAGATTTTGCACGATTATACAACTACTTAAACATAGTAAAACTATGCTTTAAATTAATAATTTAAAGTAATTTATTAGACTTTTTTTTGTTGATATTAAATATTGCTGCAGTACAAATAGAATTAATATCGTAAGTCATAAAAATCAATTTAAGTACTGAAAAAATCAAATATTATTACTGTTCCCTGTTCCTTCTTTTCCCCTCCTGGGAGGGGTTAGGGGTGGGTTCCTGTTGCCTTTGCTAAAGCTGCAAGCTCTGAGTTTATCACAGTTGTTACTCTGAGCAAAAGTGCTGGGAACTCTAAGACTGAGACTAATCGGTCAGGTCTATCTATGAAATGCGTACGCTTCCCCTTTGCCCACAAAACTAATCCCTTATCTAGCAAGCACTACAACACTAATTACCTCATCGCAAGTCGAACCAGAGATACCATTTCACTAATGCAATTAGGCTTAGTGGCATTGCTCGAAGTTAGTAGTCTATGGTTATTACTCGCCTTACCCACTATCGCTCAAATTACCCCAGATAGTACCTTGGGGAATGAAAATTCTCAGGTTACTCCCAATCAGACTATCCGTGGTGCAGTAGCTGATTTAATCGAAGGGGGAGCAATACGAGATAGTAACCTCTTCCACAGTTTTATCGAATTTAATGTTAGTAATGGTCAACGAGTGTATTTTGCTAATCCCGATGGCATTACTAATATTTTGACTCGTGTTACTGGCAGCACCCTCTCTCAAATTCTGGGCACCTTAGGAGTAAACGGTAGCGCTAATTTATTCTTGCTTAATCCCAATGGTATTGCATTTGGATCTTCTTCTCGCTTAGATGTAGCAGGCTCCTTTGTGGCTAGCACTGCCGATAGTGCGGTATTTGACAATGGTTTCAACTTTAGCGCTAGTGATCCAAATGCCCCACCATTGTTAACTATCAATATTCCCATCGGTTTGCAGTATGGTAGCAATCCTGGCTCAGTCAACGTGATAGGAGCTACTTTAGGCATCGACACAGGGCAAACCATGGCTTTACTTGGGGGAGAGGTTAACCTCAATGGTGCCACTCTGCAAGTGCCAGGGGGACGGGTGAAATTAGGAGGATTATCCAGTCCAGGCACTGTTGCCCTCGATGGTGCGACATCGGTTAGTTTTCCCGATAGAGTCCAACGAGCTAATGTTTCTTTGAGCAACGGTAGCTTGGTAGATGTCACTAATGTTAATGGCGGAACTATTGCCATCAATGGTGCGAATTTCGACATGTCTCAATCCACTTTACAAGCTGGATTGACTTCAGGGACATCGATATCAGATGCAGTAGCTGGCAATATCACTATTAATACTAATGGTAATACCAATCTTAGTGACAAGAGTTTGATTGCTAATGATATAGAAACAAATGCGATAGGCAATGGCGGTTTCATACAGCTAACCACTAGGGACCTGACTATCACTGGTGGGTCAAGAGTTCAAACCGTTACCAATAGCAATGGGGCATCAGGAGATATTGAAATTAATGCTAAAGGCACCATTGATATCTCCGGTTTTACTGAAGATGGGTTATTTAGTGGGATCCTAACTCGTTCCGCTGCTGACACTAGTGGCCCGGGTGGCAACATTACCATAAACAATGGCTTTGGTAATCTCAATCTAGCTAATCGGGGATTTATCGGTACAGTTACCAA
>NZ_JAAHIG010000428.1:0-7134 GCF_010692305.1 Moorena sp. SIO4G3
ATGAACCAATCTGAGGTACTTAGAAGTTTAATAGCTCGCTTTCCCGATCCCAAGGACTCTGTGTAAAATTCATCCCACACCTATGCTACGCATCAGGATGTGGGGCTTCTTTTACCGGCCAGCTAAATTAACATGATTCTCCCAAAATCCCCTCGTGCCTATCACGATTTTTCGCTCCTTTTTGGCAAAAGGCTTTCCCTATACAAACTGAGCGAGAACGTGGGACGTCAAGTTTTTTGATCACAGTAATCATATCAAGTGACTTTTGTCAAGTTTTGTGTAAAGAAATATGTTTATAAAGCATAGGTGCTTTAGCCGGGGGAGATGTCAAGGTTGGAAGAGAGTCAAGCAGAATTTAGTTACGATTAGGGTTGACAGGTAGTTTTTTTTTTGCTATAGTTTAACGTGCATAAATTCGGTGGCTATCAAGGCTCAGAAACCTAAGTACACCTAAGTAAAGTTAAAACAGTAAAAAACTGTGGCAAGGGAGCAAGTAAGCGTTGAAAAACGCTATCTAGCAAGGAGCTTGAAACTTGGAAAATATCAGATGTTCAGACCTTGACGAGAAGTTTTCCAATCTGGTAGAGTTGTTGCGCTATAGAGCCCTAACTCAGCCTGATCAAATCGCTTATACTTTCAATGAAAAAGGGGAAGAAGAAACTGATCTACTCACCTATGAGGTATTAGACAAACGCTCAAGGGCGATCGCCTGCCAGTTGCAGTCTCTGGGGGCAACGGGAGAACGAGCTTTGCTAGTCTATCCACCAGGTATAGACTTCATTGCTGCCTTCTTTGGGTGCTTGTACGCTGGCGTAATTGCAGTGCCCGCTTATCCACCACCCCGACGCAGTCACAATCTGTCTCGGTTGTTAGCGATCGCATCAGATGCAGAGGCGTTGTTTGCCCTAACTACCACATCTCTTATGACCGAGTTAACCAGTCGCTTTGCCCAGCATCCAGCTCTGGGGAGGCTGCACCTGCTTGCTACCAATAAATGCGATCGCGACCAAGGCTTGGACTGGTCTGAACCAACCCTAGACAGCAGTAGCCTGGCCTTTCTCCAGTACACCTCCGGTTCTACCGGGACACCGAAAGGAGTAATGGTAAGTCACGGTAATCTGCTACACAATCAGCGGATGGTTAAGCAAGCCTTCGGACATAGCGAACAAACCATTTTTGTTGGTTGGCTGCCTCTATTCCATGATATGGGGCTAATTGGCAACGTGCTTCAGCCCTTATATTTGGGGATCCCCTGTATTCTCCTCTCACCCCTGGCATTTCTGCAGACGCCTATACGTTGGTTAAAAGCGATTTCCCGATACAAAGCTACCACTAGTGGTGGCCCTAATTTTGCTTATGACCTGTGCGTTCGTAAAGTTAAGCCAGACCAGTTGGCTACTCTAGATCTGAGCAGCTGGGATGTGGCTTTTACAGGAGCGGAACCAGTCCGTGCCGAGACCCTAGAGCAGTTTGCTGCTAAATTTGGCCCCTGTGGCTTCCGAAAAGAGGCGTTTTACCCCTGCTATGGCATGGCAGAAGCCACGTTATTTGTGTCTGGGGGGTTGAAAACAGAGCAACCAGTTATCTGTTCGCTTGATGGGAAAGCACTAGAACAAAATAAAGTAATACCCGTCTGTAGCGAGGTTACAGGTCTCCGTAAGGTTGTAGGTTGTGGCCAGTCATGGTTAGACCAAAAAATTGCCATCGTTGACCCTGAATCCTTAAAGCTATGCGCTGATAACCAAGTAGGAGAAATTTGGGTGTCCGGTGCCAGTGTAGCTGGTGGCTATTGGCAGAAACCAAAGGAAACAAAACAGACGTTTCATGGCTACATAGCAGATACAGGAAAAGGTCCATTTATGCGGACTGGAGACCTAGGATTTTTAAACAATGGAGAACTATTTGTTACAGGTCGCCTCAAGGATGTTATTATTATTCGCGGTCGCAATCATTATCCCCAAGATATTGAACTGACGGTGGAGCGGAGTCATATTGCTTTACGACCAGCTTCAGGAGCAGCTTTTGTAATGGAGGTCAACGGTGAACAGCGACTAGTCATTGTTCAGGAAGTAGAGCGGACTTACCTACGAAAGTTAGACACACAGGAGGTAGTCAGACATATTCGTCGGGAAGTGGCATCTAGTCACGAACTGCAGGTTCATGATGTAGCACTGTTAAAACCTGGGAGTATCCCTAAGACTTCCAGTGGCAAGATTCAGCGTCATCGTTGTCGAGCTAAGTTTCTCAATGGAACTTTGGGTGTATTAAATTCAGCAGAATCTGAGAAAGACCTATGTCGATGCATTTAGATCCCACAACACTAGTAGAGTGGATTGCCACTTCTACGGCGAAGCCAAAGCCAAAAATAACAATTAAGAGTGATGGGATTGGGGTTCGCAATTGTGATTGCTTCTCAGTATTAACTTTAGGTTACTGTTCAATATGCACTAGTGAATTGGCTGACTTGGTCTGGGAGGTTAAAGTTCCAACAACAGGAATGATAGAAGCTAAGGCTATCTCCAAAAGTTTAACATTTGATGTCAATTGTAGCAATAATTATCGAGGATTTTTAAACAATGGAAAATCAAAATCTAGAAGTTGCCGAGATGCCAATAATAGATTCAGTAAGTAATACTTCAGTAAGTAGCACTGACAATGGTCACATAGCTCCTCCTCAAGAACCTATAACTGCAGCAACAATTCAAGCTTGGTTAGTATCCTATCTGGCTGAAATGTTAGAAATCGAACCCGATGAGGTGGATATTACCTTAGACTTTAATGACTATGGTTTGGATTCAAGTGCAGCTGTTGGAATCACGGGGGACTTAGAGGAATGGTTAAAGCAGGAACTCGCTCCTACCCTTCTTTACGATTACCCAAGTGTTGAATCTCTGGCGCAGCATTTAGCCAATGAACTCAAAGGAGAGGCTTAAATGGGATTAAATCTTCCCATTGATTCAGTTTCAATATAAACATCATCAAAGTTGTTAATTGCACTCACCGGGAAAAAAAAAGTGATAAAAACTGTATCAAATCAAACCAGAACTAGTCAAGCTTCAAACCTGGAGGACAAAAATAATCAGAAGCATTTGACATTGATTGAAAGAACCTTTAATAGTAATGTTAAGTCTGACTATACCGAGAAAATAGAGGAGCTAGGTAAAAACTTTAACTATCAGGTTAATCGCGATTGTTATTGGAGTGACCCAGAACTTTCGGTGCTCTACGGTACACCCATTTACCAAGCTGCCTCACCTTCGCAAAAAATTGCGCTCAATCATCTGTTCTGGGTTAGCCAGTACAATGGAACAGCCGCTAGCGAAGCAGCAACTATCTTTTACAACCAAGTCACAAGGGGCGTTTTTGTCGCAGTTGGCGGTTACGAAACCCTATGCCAGGAATTGGAAACCGAAACCAAGCAAGAACATTACCACGTTAAAACCTTTCACAAGGTTGGTTACAAGACTAAGCAGGCGCTGCTGGGCAAAGCCCTATTAAAAAATTCGTTTCAGAGTAAATGGTACAAATCGCAGAAACAGAGGAGACTCAGAGGAAATATTGTCAACTTACTACCGAAGAAGTTGCTCTTCTCCCTTGACTGGGAGAAGACCTGGCGCTGGACAGTTGAAAAAATGCTTCCTGGGCAAAAAAACTGCCGTTCGCAGTATTTGGAGGAACTAGTGCAGAGAAATGAGCCAATTCCTGGGTATGCAGACGGGATAGCAGGACTATTGGCTCCTCGGCAGATGCTGCCGTTTTTTGTCTACAACTGGGGAAGTTCGCCGTTCTTGGCTAGTCAATACTACACCATACGCTACATTGTTAATTTAGTTCTCAAAAATCAGGAACATTCCTATTTCAAGTATTTTAAGGACTTACACAAGAGATCTGAGTTCATTCCCACCCCCACAGCTATTTCCCACTTCCATTTGTTAGATGAATCGTTTCATACCACCATTTCCCAGACCATTTCTCGCGACTTATACAAAGACTTTTCCCCGCCAACGGCCTATGAAAAATTTGTGGCCAATATGACGATCTACATGATGCAACGTAATGTTTTGAGCGGACTTTCTTGTATATTACCCGGTCAGTGCGTGGTAGATGAGTCGCTAAGTATGTTGTTGTGCTACAAAATACTGCGATCGCCGATATTCGGAATGTCTTCCTCTGAAGCACTCAATAGTATGCAACAAAGTTTGTGTCAAGAAAATGAAGCATTTCACGTCAGCCTCAAGTCCCACCAACGGTTACTGTCTGATATTCGGCGCTTTTTTAATGACATTGACTACCTCTGGCCAGTCAATCGAGAAATGCGCCTGATGGACTCAGCAGCTAACATTGACCGGGCTATCCAAGCAAATATCAAAACCTTTAAACAATTTGCTAAGTCCGTAGCCTAAACCACTCGATTTTTTACGTTATATACCATCATCATTTTCTGGGGCAGTGGATAGTACGCCACGGTCAAACTTAGAAGATTTTCAGATTGAATTTAGTTGTACTATTGTAAGATTTCGTCTACATTCTGGATAAAAAAATAATGGCACAACAGTTGCAAACAGCCGAATTAAACAAAAAAAAATCGCTCTCACGGGGAAAGAAAACATTAACCGCAATTGAAAAAACATGTCGCAGTAACTTAGAATCCAACTATACAGAAAAAATAGAAGAACTCGAGAAAAGCTTTAACTACCATAAAAATAGCGATCACTATTGGAGCGAACCGGAACAATCCATATTATATGGCACCCCCCTTTATGAAGTTGCTTCTCCCTCTCAAAAAATAGCACTCAATCACCTGAATTGGTTTTTGGCATACCATAATATTTCTGCTGGGGAAACTGAGGTCATTACTTATAATCAAGTTACCTCCAGTGTTTTTGCTGCCATTGGCGGTTACGAAACTATATCCCAGGAGTTGGATATCGAAACTGAACAGGAGCGTTCTCACATTCACGCCTTTCACAAAATCGGATTTTTAACAACTAGAACGTTACTAGGAAAAGATGCCTTTAAAGCTCCCCTAAAAGGTAAATCGTACAAATTGAAAAGAAGGGGCTTAGCTAATGGTTCAAAGTCTTCAGATTCACAACATTTATACTTGAGTCTGAAAAATTTGCCCTGGTCAGAGTACCGAGATAAAACCTTGGGTTTCATCCCTAAAGGGATGTTGAGCGGCTCAAAACAATACTATTCTCAGTATTTGAGGGAATTAGAGCAGAAAAATCAATCAATACCAGGTTCTGCTGGGGGATTTTGGGGACTAGGATTAGCACCAGACTCTCGCTTACGGTTCTTGACCTTCAACTGGGGAGGTTCCCCTTTTATGGCGTGCCAATACTATGCCTTGCGCTACATGGCGAATATGGGAGTCAAAAATATAGAATTCACTATCTATAAATATTTCCAAAAATTGCAAAAAAAAGGTGAGTTTATCCCAAGTCCAACAGCCATTTACTACTATCATTTGTTGGATGAAGCGTTTCACACCACAACGTCCATGTTTCTGGGTAGAGACTTGTACAAAGAATTATCAAAACCAACGGTCTACGAAAAACTTGTCGCTAATTGGACAATATATTTAATTCAGAAAAATTTCCATAATGGAATTTCTGGTGCATCACCAGTATTGATGTCTAAAGATAACTTTTCTACGATTGATTTTGTTTATAAGATCCTGAAATAACCTGTATTTGGTATGTCCCAAAGAGAATCGCTTGATTGGATGCAGCAGTGTTTCTGTCAGGAACACGAGGGATTTCATGTGGCTCTTAAAAACCACCAAAATCTCTGATCAAATAGTCGGCGTTTTTGTGAAGAGATTGATTACCTTTGGCCAGTCAACCGCGAAATGCGCTTGATGGCAGCTGCTGGCTCAATTGACAAATCTCTGCAAGCTAATCGCCAAACATTTGAGCAGTTTTCTAGATTGGTGACTAATTAGGTGCAGTAAAAGAAATGGGAAACATACTCTAATGCTGCTAGATACCAACAACCCAACTTGAATCATTTAATCTTAGTGCAGGATATTCCATCCTTGCTGAGTGGGCAGGGAGGAATGCCCGGAGCACTTTGATTTGGTAAGCAAAAAAAACGTTTAATCTTTGTATTTACTAGTAGTTTTAAACCGCGTAATTAAAGTATTTTCAATCATTGAGTAAGTATTGATGATTTCAGACTCAACACCTATAGCAATTGTTGGCATTGGTTGTCGTTTTCCTCAGGCTGAAACACCACAAGAGTTTTGGCAAATTCTGCATGATGGGATAGATGGGATCACTCAGATACCTAAAGACCGATGGGATATTGATTCGTTTTATGAACCCGAACCGGCTACCCCAGGAAAAATGAATACCCGCTGTGCTGGTTTATTAGAACAAGTAGATGGATTTGAACCCAGCTTTTTTCGTGTTTCCTCCCGCGAAGCTAAGCAGATGGATCCCCAGCAAAGACTGATCTTGGAAGTGGCTTGGGAAGCCTTGGAAAATGCTGGAATAGCACCAGAACGATTAGCTGGTAGTCAGACCGGGGTCTTTGTTGGTGTTACCAACTCTGATTACTCTGTGCTTATGCCCAGAGATATTTCTGGCTTAGATGCATACAGTGGAACTGGAACAAACTCATCGATTATTCCTTGTCGCTTATCTTATGTGCTGAATCTGCGCGGACCAAGTCTGGCTGTGGATACCGCTTGCTCCTCATCTTTAGTAGCACTTCACTATGGCTGCCAAAGTTTGAAAACAGGGGAATCTGATCTGTGCCTGGTTGGAGGGGTGAACCTAATTCTTATGCCAGAGCCGACAATTATTTGCTCCCAGGCTCAGATGATGTCAGCAGATGGGCGTTGCAAAACGTTTGATCAAGCTGCGGATGGTTATGTCAGGGGAGAAGGATGTGGCGTTGTTGTCCTGAAGCGGCTGGCAGATGCAATCCGGGATGGGGATAATATTCGGGCAATTATTAGAGGTTCAGCGGTTAACCAAGATGGTCACAGTAATGGACTAACAGCTCCCAATGGTCCTTCTCAACAAGCAGTGATCCGGCAAGCCTTAGCCAATGCTGGGGTTAAACCAGCACAGATTAGTTATGTAGAAACCCACGGTACGGGAACCCCTTTGGGAGACCCCATTG
>NZ_JAAHIG010000429.1:0-7032 GCF_010692305.1 Moorena sp. SIO4G3
TCACCAAAGTTGTCACCAACAGATTCACTGGAGTCAAAAAGATACTCAGGAGCCGTGTGAGGCGAAAGTTTCATGCACGGTTCTGGAGCGGAGGTGCTCCCCGTAATAGGGGACATCGACCGTAATAAGAAGCCCACACTGTAATTTTTGATTCAGTGTGGGACTATGTCACGCAGCGGAAGACATGGATTCGGAAAACACGATGGCCTGGTAATAATTTTGCAATTGGCGTGTAGCAGCTGACCAACTCCAGCGTTCAGCTTCTGCTCTAGCATTGCGGCGCAGAGTTTCCCGTTCCTGCTGTTGTGCTAAGAGACGCACTGTTGCTGCGATCGCTCCTTGCTCATCTGCTGGATCGTATAAATACCCATTCATCCCATCCGTGACAATATCGGGAATTCCTCCAGAGTTGGCTGCTACCACAGGACAACCTGCTGCCATCGCTTCTAGTAAGACTAGTCCTAAGGTTTCTGTCCGAGAAGGAAAGATAAATGCATCAGCAGAGGCAAAGGCAGACCCGAGGGTTGTACCGGTAAGGTAACCCACGAAATGAGTCGGGGTTCCAGCAAAGTGTGCTTCTAGTTCCTTACGGTGCGGTCCATCTCCTACTAATGCTAGGCAAGCGTTGGGAATTGCTTCTAGCACTAGCTTGATCCGCTCAATTTCTTTTTCAGCAGAAAGACGGCCTACATAAAGGAGTATGGGGCTGTCTGGATTTCCTTGGGAAAGATGCGATCGCATTTGGGATGAAGCTAACTCTGGTTGGAACGTTTCCGTATCCACACCTCGCTGCCACAAGTCTACTCGCTCAACACCATGGTCTCTTAATTCCTGTACCATAGCATTAGAGGTACACAAATTCAGCTCAGCTTGATTGTGACTAACCTTAATTAACTCCCACATAACTCCTTCGAGCATACCCAATCCGTAGTGCTGGAGGTACTGAGGTAAATGGGTGTGGTAGGAAGCAACCAAGGGAATATTCATCACCTTGGCATAATACAGACCTCCCAACCCTAATACTGCTGGGTTGACAACATGGATCAAATCTGGTTGAAACTCTTCTAATACCCCACCAATCGAGGGTCGTGGCAGGGCTAGCTTTAATTCGGGATACAAGGGTAGGGGAAAGCCAGAAACACCGTAAATTTTGGCTCCTTTGTAGGCTTTTAGTCCCCCTTCTGGGCATATAACTAGCACTTGGTCACCGTTACGCTGCAAATGTTCCACCGTATGGCGCAACCGGGTCACGATGCCATCAACTTTGGGTAGAAATGTTTCAGTAAATAAAGCAATTCGCATAATTAGTTATTATTGATTAGTCATTAGTTATTATTGATTAGTCATTAGTTATTAGTAGTTTATAGTCCGTTGATCCAAATTGCGTGACCTTACTCGCTAAATGTATCAGGTTTGGGGCACTTGTTGAACATGACATTAGTTTATAGGTATTAAACCATTAGCTATGGTGTTTAGGGATTCCACGAAGCCCTTGACTCTAACCTGATCGGTTTGGTTATAATGGTGGTTGGTATGGAACCTTTTTTGAAGTCAAACCGCCACGGTAAGAGTTAATTCTATAGTTCAGTAAATTCTGGAGTTGGGATCAGCACTTCTGAAGCGAAGCTAGTCCTGGGTGCAAAGTGAAATGCTCCAGCAATCGAACCCCAAACTAGTTCATCGGTTTGGGGGTCACGTCCCCTGTCAAGACTAATCAATTTTTCTTCCATTACTTCAAAGCTACTATCGAGATAGGTTTCTTTGTTATTGCGCACCACCAAGCAAGCTTTACCTGGTTCTACTTCGGCTTTGAAGCTGTGACCAGTCCAGGTAACATTGAACGTGCAACCAGGAAGCTTCTCTAACTGTTGGGCACTCAGGGAGTTTAGACGTTCTAAATCACGGGAAGCTCCGTATAATAGTTTTTCATCCTGAACCTTGTAATTTTCGATTTTGATTTGCCCGTCTAGCTCAACAATCTTTAGTACCCGCACTCGGTAGGGGGTGTTGAGCATATAGTCATAAGCTTGCTCAAGGAACAAGCTACATCCATCTAGCACTGACCAAGGTAGAGGACGCATGCAGACGCGGATGTGAGCATACAATGGTGGATTCTCAAACGCTTGCTGTTGGTTACTAAAATCAGCTGCCATCCAGCGAGCTAAAGTAGCGATATCCGTAGAATGAGTCATTACCAGAAGTGTTGAACTTAGAATAGCGGGAACTTCGGATGAAGTAGTGTTTGATCCAGTTGGTATCTTTACAATACATTGTCTTGATGCAGTCCTTTATAGTTTGGATTCTGCATCAAGACCAATTGCTAAAACCTTTAGTTGACAAGGGCGCATCATTACCCTGATCTGAAGTTCCCTATTCTGTATTTCCTGTACCCAGCACTATAGCTGATAGCAAACGGCGGGAGAGCTTGGGAATCCCTCTGGTTTATTTGGGCTATTTCAAACCTTTAATCCTAAACAACAGAAACTGTGTCACCTGAGCCTCACTAAAATTATTATCACTCACCAAAATTAAACTCTGAGTGCCATCACTCAAGCGCGGACCAAGGGTCATTCCCTCTAAATTATCTAAGTAAATCCCCAATTCACTCAAATCCAACAACAACTTTTTTTTCAGTGGCTTAATCTTGGAAATATTACCCTTGAGACTAGCAATCTTGGTGGTATCGGTTGCTCCACCCGTCACCACTTGATAAAGTTTGGCACTGAATCCAAATAAACCATAGGTACGCTCCAAACTCAGAAAATGTCCTGCGGTATCCACTGCTAATAACTCAGTCAAACCGTGAGCAATGGTGTTAGGGGGGTCTTGGTCGAGTAAGTAAAGATGTTCACTAACCAGCATTGGAGGAGTAACGTCTCCAATCAAATAGTGCAACCAACGAATTCCCGCTGCTTGTTCGGTCTCTGCTTCTGGCTGGTCTTGGTGTAAGGAGTACTCACTGGCACTAAATAAGCGAAATGACTCTTGTCCACTTGCTGCAGCTAAGCTGATCGGTTCTAAGGTTAATGCTTCAAATCCTAAGTTATCCTGGATACCATTACTGACTGTTTCTAGGTCAGTGTCATTCGGTAGATAACGCTGGGGAATTTTTAAATTTTGCAACTGTTGTCCTGTTGCTATATCAAACTGCCGAATGAATGGAGCAATGCCTTGATTAGTAGCCCCTTCACTAGAGATAAAGACAGAATCTTTTCCAGACCAAGCAATCCCTTCTGGATCCAGGGTACCCCTTACAAAGGTTTCACCATTTTTATCTTTAAGAAACGTGACATCTTCCACTTCTACGTTTTCAATCCCTATGTTTCCTGTATCGGTGGGATTGAAGGTTAGTTTTAGGGTGTAGAATCGTGCTGGAGCTAATCGAGAACGATCATCAGAAACGGCTAAAAAGCGATCGCGTTCCCGATCATAGGCCAATCCTGACAATCCTCCCACTACTGTATTTGTGAATTCCGTTTGGGGGAGTTGATACTCCCCTAAGAAGTCCACGGAAAGGTTGAGGAAGGTGCGTGCCTCTGCTGTGATGGCTGGTAAAAAGCCACAGGTAGTGGTCAGGCTACTCACAAGTATTATTACCACAACCCATAGTATCGTTGATATTTTTTTAGGTTTTCTTAACATTACATCAGTCTACCAGTAGCTTAACTTACTTGTATTATTACGTGGTTCGACCAGAAGTGTTGATTGTTAAAAATTACCTAAAAAAAAAGCACCAAGCTGTAGAATAATTAGTGCTGTATAAAAAATAAATTATCGCGTATTTTTTTTTGACAATCAAAAAAGACGCGATAGTAAAAAAAAATGATTTATTCGTTAAGTATTTTTAATTTATCTAATTTGTAAGAGATACTTGTTAAATTCTGCAGTCAGACCTTCAACTTTAGGGGCTTTCATAATAGTGAAATGGTCTCCAGTAATAGTGTGAGTTTGGATGTCACCTAAAACTAGAGAACCCCAGCCGTGGGTTGGGTCTTCAATTACTGCTGGGGAAGTTTGACTAGCATTTAGAAGGAGAAGTGAACCTGGATAAGCTTTTGGTTGATAATGATAAATGGCAATGAGATTGGCTTTAAAAACTTCCCATAAAACCAGCATTTGCTGTATTTCTAGGTCTGATGGCAATATCCCTTGCTGTTTGCCTTGCTCAAATAGATGCAAAACTTGCTCGGATGGTTCAAGTTGTCTAAGTGTTTCATGGGATATATCAAACTCTTGACCATAGAGACCTCCCCAATCTTGAGCCAATTGATTTACTATCATGGCTTGATCTATTTCTGAAGGTTTCCGAATTAAAGTGGGTGCATAACTGTCTATTAAAGTTAGAAGAGCCACTGGCTCATTTTTAGCCTGTAATTGTTGTGCCATTTCATAGGCAATTAAACCTCCCATACACCAGCCTATTAGGTGTAACGGTCCTTGAGACTGAATTGGTTTTATTGCCTCAATATAATGGGATGCCATCTCCTCAACAGAAGTTAAGGGTTGCTGTTGCCCATCTAAACCGAGAGATTGTAAACCATATACTGGATAATCTTGATCTAAATGACGAGCTAAGTCTGCATAACACAGGACATTGCCACCACCAGGGTGAATACAGAATAATGGAGGTTGGTTTCCACTGGTTTTAATGCCCACTAAGATGGGGTTTTGTGTATTTACTGAAGAACCCAGAAGGCTCGCTAGTTGTTCAATGGTGGGACTTTGGAAAAGGGTTGCTAAAGGTAAATTGATGTGGAATCGTTGTTGAATCTTTGACATGAGACCGACAGCAATAAGAGAATTACCGCCCAATTCAAAGAAGTTATCTTGTACTCCAACAGAGGTGAGATTTAAAACTTCTGACCATATTTGAGTCAGTTCAAGTTCTATGGTGGTACGTGGTGCTACGTATTCATTTTCTCTGGTGATTTCTCCTTCTGGTGTCGGTAGGGCTTTGCGGTCTACTTTGCCGTTTGGTGTTAACGGGAGGGTGTCTAAAGTAACAAAAGCACTGGGCACCATGTAGTCTGGTAGTTTTTGTTTAAGGAATTCTCTTACTTGGTTGGTGGTTAGTGATTCTTCCTCACTGACTATGTAGGCGACTAAGCGTTTGTTACCAGGAATATCTTCTCGGGCAATGACTACTGTTTGTTGGATTTGGGGGTGGCTCGATAGAACCGATTCGATTTCTCCGAGTTCGATCCGGAAACCCCTGATTTTGACTTGGTTATCGATGCGACCGAGAAATTCAATATTACCGTCTGGTAGGTATCTCGCTAGGTCTCCGGTTTTGTAAAGTCGTTCTGATTTGGAATTACACAAGGGATTTGGGATGAATTTTTCTGATGTTAGTTCCTGGCGGTTAAGGTATCCTCTGGCTAGTCCATCACCTCCTATGTATAATTCTCCAGGTACTCCTATCGGTACTGGTTGCAGGTGTGAGTCTAAGATGTAAACTTGAGTGTTGGCGATGGGGCGACCGATAGAAGGTGCCTCAGTTGCTCCCTGGACTAACTTGGCTTGCGTCGAATAAGTTGTATCTTCTGAAGGACCATAAAGATTGTAGACAAATTCAATAGTTTGATGTTGGTAAAGTTGTTGGACAATTTGATTTTGTATAGGTTCACCTGCTAAATTCACAGTTTGCACCTGTGGGGGTATACCCTCAACCCTTAAAAGTTCTGCGATCGCGGAAGGAACTGTATTCATTAAAGTTATTTCAGAGGCTGTATCCAAGTTGGTGATATCCAAAGCATTTTGGGCTAAAATTACTCGGCCTCCTAGAGACAAGGTCACAAATAACTCAAACACTGATAAATCAAAACAGATAGAAGTAGCCGCCAAAACTCCACTCATTTCGGAAGTGGTAAATGTTTGTTTTGCCCAATGACATAACGCTACTGGACTGTGATGTTCAATGGCAACTCCTTTAGGTTGACCAGTAGAACCAGACGTATAAATCACATAAGCCAAATTATCTGAGTGAACCCCAACTTCAAGATTCACCCCACCATATTGCTCAATTGCACCCCAATCACTATCCAAACAAACCACCCGTGCTTGGTTTTGTGGCAACGATTCCAGCAACGACTGTTGAGTCAACAACACTTCAACACCGGAATCTTCTAACATATAACTCAGTCGTTGGTGAGGATAATTAGGATCAACGGGTACATAAGCACCACCCGCCTTCAGTATTCCTAATAGTCCCATCACCATCTCTACAGAACGTTCCACACAAATACCCACCAGAACCTCTGGTTCTACTCCCATTGAAAGTAGGTGATGTGCTAATTGGTTAGCCCTTTGATTTAATTGATGGTAGGTCAACTGCTCTTGTTCAAATACCACAGCTATAGCATCCGGTGTTTTCTCTACCTGCTCTTCAAATAACTGATGAATACATTTATCAGTAGGATAGTCACTGGCAGTATCATTCCATTCCACCAACAGTTGATGATGTTCCTCTGCACTCAACAAAGGTAAATCACCCACAACTAGTTGGGGATTTTCCACAATGGCTGAGAAAATGGTTTGCAAATGTCCCAACATCCGCCTGATAGTATCTTCATCAAAACGAACAGGATCGTAAATAATCTTAATACTCAACTGCTCTCCCGGAGCGGCCACCACAGTCAGGGGATAATTAGTTTGTTCAAAACTCTCTATCTCTTGGAGCTCTAGCAAACTCTCTTGATTCAACAAAGAACTATCAACTGGATAATTCTCAAACACCAGAATACTCTCAAACAACGGGATGCCCCCAGGCACCTCGCTCATCCCTTGAATTTCTACCAGGGGAGTATAACAGTATGTCTGTAATTGCGACATTAACTGTTGTATTTGTTGCCACCAAGCTATTAATTTTTCCCCTGGAGATACTTGGATACGTAATGGTAAGGTATTGATAAACAACCCCACCATAGTCTCCACCCCATCCAAACTGGCTGAGCGACCAGAAACCGTCACCCCAAATACCACATCAAGATCACCACTATAACGACTTAATAGTAAAGCCCAAGCCCCTTGTAC
>NZ_JAAHIG010000043.1:0-42920 GCF_010692305.1 Moorena sp. SIO4G3
GTGCTGGGCGAGCAGGACTACCTTACCATGGCTGGCGACGCGACCAACTTTATCCTCGACAAGATGCAGGATGACTCCGGCCGATTGTTGCACACCTCTTTGAAGGGGCTAAGGAGGCGGCTTATCTGGCAACGGCTGGTGCTGATCCCCTAGTTAGTCAGTTTACCCCTACCTATGGTATGGTACTGAATTTGTTGCAAACTCACTCTCTTCCTCAAGCCAAGGAATTAGTTGAACGCAGCTTTGCTCAGTATCTAGCTACTTTGTACCTCAAACCTCAACAACAGGCAATTACTGAACTGACTGCGGAACTGACGAGAATTGATTTTCAACTGGCACCGGTAGATGTGGCAGTAATGGAAGGCTATCAAAAACTGAAGGAACACCTGAAAGTAGAGCGCCGCATCCTTAAAGACCTGCAACACCAAGCAGAGGCATCTGTTTCTAAAGCCGTATCCCAATTACTACAACAGGTGCAACCGGGAGTCATTCTTTATCTCAAGGGCAAGAATGTGCCAGTGTCTTCTCCTGTTCCAGCTGTTTTGGTGGCTAAACAAAAGGGTTCCGGTCAATTCCCCTATCTGGTGTGCTTAAGTGCTGCTAACCGATGGTATGTGGCAACAACTGCTGATGTGATGGGGTTAGATGGCTTTCCTGAAGTGGCCGATGACCAAGCATCCAATGGCTCTACGGAAGATTACTCAACCGGCTCAACTCAAGGTGAATCCTCTGACATTATCAATCTTCGATGCCTTGATATTGGAACTCTCCAGCCTTTAGAGGGACTTGAGATTAAACCAGGTCAAGTCAAAAGCGGAAATGAAGATACTGAAGCCTTGGCTAACCAAGTTCCCACCATTGCTCAACTCTGGGTTGCTCCAGAAGTGAGGGAGCAACAAGGTGTTGTTGCTGATCTAGAGGGTCAAATGGAAACCCATGCTCTTCGTCAGTGGGGTAATCCTTCTCAACTGATCAAACGCCACAAAAAACGGTTGTTTTTGCAGGAGCAAATTAACCAACGTCAAGCTAAATTCCGAGAATACCAGGCTCAGCATTGGCACGAATTTCTGAACCTGATTGAAATTTTAAAGGCATCTGGTTCTTTGGAGGACTTAACTCCCACTGTTCTGGGGCAAGTGGCTGCTTCGGTTCGGGGAGAAAATGAGTTGTGGCTAGCTTTAGCCATGCTGTCGGGAGAATTAGATGACTTAGACCCCCACCAACTGGCAGCAGCTTGCTCTGCTATAGTTACCGAAACCCCTAGACCGGATAGTTGGACAAACTATAAACCAAGTGACGAAGTGCTAGAGGCATTGGCAAACCTCAGGAGGATTCGGCGTCAAGTATTTCAGCTACAGCGTCGATATCATGTCGCCTTACCGGTTTGGTCAGAGGATAGGTTAATTGGTCTAATAGAACAGTGGTCATTAGGCAAATCCTGGCGGGAGATATGCGGTAATACCAGCTTAGATGAAGGGGATGTGGTGCGAATTTTACGTCGAACCTTAGATATATTATCCCAAATTCCCCATGTGTTGCCTCTATCAGAGTCTTTAAAAGCTAATGCGATTCGTGCTGCTCAGTTACTTGACCGCTTTCCGGTTAATGAAAGAGTGAATTGACACTCCCCGACCTAAAGGCGCGGGGATTCTTCGTTCAACGATTCGACTTGCTGAACCTGGCCGGAACCAAGAGCAGTAGAGGTTAAATCTCCCGAAGTGTTCGGATCGATGATCCAGGTTCCGGTGTGCCCCACCGTACCCAAGGCTTTTTTCAGGATGTTGACTGCGGCGTTGTGGTCTCGGTCTAATTTACAACCACATTTGCAGACGTGAGTCCTAGTTGATAGCGACTTCTTGACTACCTCGCCGCATTCTGGGCAATTTTGACTTGTATAGGCAGGATTCACTGCAACCGTGACTCTACCAAACTTCTTGCCAAAATGCTCTAACCATTTCCTAAACTGATACCAACCTGCATCGTTAATAGAGTTAGCTAAACAATGGTTTTTAACCAGATTTTTTACCCTCAAATCTTCATAGGCGACCAGGTCGTTAGACCGGATTACGCAACGTGCCAGTCTCTTGGCATGTTCTTTACGCTGCCTACTTATTTTGAGGTGCTGTTTACCTAATCTATTAACGGCCTTCTTACGGTTAGCAGAGCCTTTCTTTTTTCGAGAAACTCGACGTTGGTAAAACTTTAGTCGCTTTTCTCCTTTACGGTAAAATATGGGATTGGGTTCAGTGTTTCCCCTAGAATCGGTATAGAATTCTTTTAGTCCTACGTCCAATCCTACAGTAGCGTCAACCGGGTCTAATTGTTCTTCGTTCGTCACAGAGATGAAAAACTGAACATAATAACCATCAGCCCTTTTAAAAATGCGAACCCGTTTGATTTGCTTCTTGTCAAAGCGCCATAAGTCCCAGGTACCCTTGAGTTTTAACTTCCCTATTCCTTTCTTGTCACTGAATGTAATTGTTTTATTGTCAGGGGAAAGTTTCCATCCTGATTGCTTATACTCAACCGACCTACAGTGTTTCTGAAAACGAGGATAGCTTTTCTTGCCAGGTACTTTTTTCTTGCAGTTTTCAAAGAAGCGAGAAATTGATGACCATGCTCTTTCAGCCGCAGCTTGTCGAGCAGTAGAGTTTAGTTCATTGGCAAAAGGGAATTTTTTAGCTAGTATTTTGCAGTACTTGCTAAGGTCGTATTTCCCTGTCCCTTTGTTATCTATCCATAAACGAATGCAGCTATTCCGGATAAATTTAACCGTCCGAATTGCTTCGTTTATAGCTTGATATTGATGGGGTTTACCGTAGGCTTTAAACTCAAGTATGATCATCAGAAATCGACCTCTTCTGTTCTCTAATTACGCTAACACAATAAGCGTAATATGTCAAGTCCAAACAAAAAGGGAGCAGGGAGCAGGGAGCAGGGAGCAGGGAGCAGGGAATAAGAACCCACCCCTAACCCCTCCCAGGAGGGGAAGTGATGGAATAGGGAATAGCGATCGCTTAATCAAAACAGGGAATCAAGGTCAAAGAATAATGTACCTGATAACTGCGATAAACGCTACAATCAGTTATCAAAAAACAACATTTTTCTAGGTAATCTCCCTCCTGATCCCCTGTTCCCTGTTCCCTGTTCCCTATTCCCTACTATTTATAATTTACGATTCCTGATCAATAGGATTCTTACCAATATCAAAAACAATTATAAATTCCGCATCCGGCATTAATCGTTTCAGAGCCCACAAATGTCCTTCCGCATCCGATCGATTGCGAAAGCGAGCAACAACAACTCGCTGCATTTCCGGTAATAGCCTAATGACCACCCACGGATGAAGGCGTTCCGAATAGTTCATAATCAAACCATCTCCTTTTTTAGGGGAGCCAGAGCTAGCCCGGTGACGGTCCAACATCTACGGGCTAGCTCTTGACTCTGGGCGTCTCAGCGCCCACCTTTTTAGTATAGCACAAAAATATTATATTATAACATATTTTGAAAAATTTTGTTACAAAGGGGTCGGGAGCAGGGAAACTCTTGCCTCTTGCCTTCCCTACCCTTACTCCTCAAGTAAATCCTTCAACACCTCTTCCGTAAAAGGATTCTTACCAGCCCGGAGCTCATCTATCCATTTTTGCACTTTTGCTTTCCAGTGATCATTGCTGGCCCAGTCTACATATGCCTGAAAATCTGATATCGCTCCTGCGGTATCCCCAGTCAGGGCTCTAGCCACACCACGACTATGTTGATATCTTTCATATTTATATTTAGGTGCTTTGGCTATTGCTTTTTCACAGGCATCCATCACGTCAGCAGCATATCCATGGAGGCTACCAAACCAACAGAGTGCGTTCCAAGAATCAGCATAAATTTCTAGGTTTGGATCTAGTTGTTGGGCTTCTTTATAGAGAGATAGGGCTTTGGTTAATTCACCCTCTTTAGCTAACCACTCACCTTGTCTGACTTTAGCAGTTGCTGCTAGCTGTTTGGCTTTTATCTCTGGCTCTAATTCTAGCTCGGGATTCCATGCTTTGGCTTCTTGAAACTTAGCAATAGCACCCTCAACATTCCCCTGTCTTGCTAAATACTCACCTTCTTCAACTTTAACGGGTGCTGCTAGCTGTTTGGCTTTTTTATCTGGCTCTAATTCCAGCTCCGGATTCCATGCTTTGGCTTTTTGGAACTTAGCAATAGCACCATCCACATCCCCCTCTTTAGCTAATTTCTCACCTTGTTTAACAAGACCGGGAGCTACTGCTACTTTGTCAACTGAATCTTGACATGAGCTTAAGCTTTCTAAAGCTTCAAAATTCTCCACAAAGTAACCTTCGAGCAACTTACAGCCCCGAGCCAGCATCTCACCTAAATCTTCAACCGCCCAGAGTCTGACCGTTTTGTCCCATGATGCCGTAGCCAGGGTTTTACCATCGGGGCTAAAACTTAAACTCTCTACCGAGTCAATATGTCCTTGAAACAGTGCTAATTGATTTCCTTGTAAATCCCAAACTCTGACCGTTTTGTCGTCTGATGCCGTAGCCAGGGTTTTACCATCGGGGCTAAAACTTACACTCTCTACCGAGTCAATATGTCCTTGAAACAGTGCTAATTGATTTCCTTGTAAATCCCAAACTCTGACCGTTTTGTCGTCTGATGCCGTAGCCAGGGTTTTACCATTAGGACTAAAACTTACACTATTTACCGAGGATTGATGTCCTTTAAACAGAGCTAATTGATTTCCTTCTAAATCCCAGAGTCTGACCGTTTTGTCGTCTGATGCCGTAGCCAGGGTTTTACCATTAGGACTAAAACTTACACTATTTACCGAGGATTGATGTCCTTTAAACAGTGCTAATTGATTTCCTTCCAAATCCCAAACTCTGACAGTTTGGTCGTATGATGCCGTAGCCAGGGTTTTACCATCGGGGCTAAAACTTACACTATATACCGAGGATTGATGTCCTTTAAACAGTGCTAATTGATTTCCTTCCAAATCCCAAACTCTGACCGTATTGTCGTCAGATGCTACAGCCAGGGTTTTACCATCTCGGCTAAAACTTACACTATTTGCCCAGCCTTGATGTCTTCTCAACCAATCTAATTCATTTCCTTCGGCTCTCCCGGCTTTGCGATATATACCGAGATAAGGCAAGCTTATATCATATAATTCCGCCAGTTCCAGCCACGTTTTTAACCACAGTACCAGGAAATCCTTTCCTTCTAAATCCCAAACTCTGACCGTATAGTCTCTTGATGCCGTAGCCAGGGTTTTACCATTAGGACTAAAACTTACACTATTTACCCAGTCTTGATGCCCTTTAAACAGTGCTAATTGATTTCCTTGTAAATCCCAAACTCTGACCGTATTGTCGTCTGATGCCGTAGCCAGGGTTTTACCATCTCGGCTAAAACTTACACTATTTACCGAGGATTCATGTCCTTTAAACAGTGCTAATTGATTTCCTTCTAAATCCCAAACTCTGACCGTATTGTCGTTTGATGCCGTAGCCAGGGTTTTACCATCGGGGCTGAAACTTACACTCCATACCCGGTCTTGATGTCCTTTAAACAGTGCTAATTCATTTCCTTCTAAATCCCAAACTCTGACCGTTTTGTCGTTTGATGCGGTAGCGATGGTTTTACCATCGGGACTAAAACTTACACTATTTACCGAGGATTGATGTCCTTTAAACAGAGCTAATTGATTTCCTTCTAAATCCCAAACTCTGACAGTTCTGTAGTCTGATGCGGTAGCGATGGTTTTACCATCTCGGCTAAAACTTACACTATTTACCGAGGATTGATGTCCTTTCAACAGAGCTAATTGATTTCCTTCTAAATCCCAAACTCTGACCGTATTGTCGTCTGATGCGGTAGCGATGGTTTTACCATCTCGGCTAAAACTTACACTATTTACCGAACGAATATGTCCTTTAAACAGAGCTAATTGATTTCCTTCTAAATCCCAAACTCTGACCGTATGGTCTGATGATGCCGTAGCCAGGGTTTTACCATCGGGGCTAAAACTTACACTATTTACCGAGTCAATATGTCCTCGAAATCTTCTCTTTTCTTTGAATTTACTAAGACTCTGCTGTAGAACATAGAGAGGACTAATAGCAGGATACTTATCCAGGGTGCGACCATCTTTAACGATATTAAATAGCTGTTGCCCAGTCTCCATGGCTGAGTATAAAAGCTCTACCCCTTCTTCACTGGTGGTGCTATAGTAAACATTATCCTCTGGTAACCCTCGTAAAAAACTAATCCCTTGTTGTTCTAGTCGCGTACCTGTTATAGCTTCTTTGATTTGTTGAGCAGTTATCATAGCAATAATTATTGCTACAACTGAGAACAAACCCAGACTAATACCCCCTATGAGTATAGTTTTCTTGGCTTTCTTTTGAGCCTCAGTTAAGGTATCATTGGCCTTAGCTAATATTCGACTTTCTTCTGCCAATACCCTGCGGTCTAATTCCTGACCAGCTACCAAAAACTGATAATCCAAATCGCTCAAACTTTTATCCTTAGCCCAATCTTGAGCATTCTCTAAGGCCACCCCCCGCAACAAACGAGCTTCATCGTGACACCCAGACTCAACCCAAGCGGTAAAGGCTTCAGAGTAGGGACGCAGTCTAGCCAATTCTTGCTTAACCCAATCCCGATCAAAAACACTGCCATAAATCCGGTTGTTAACCGTCAAACAGCCATCCCGCTCCACTACCAACCCCGATAGCCTTAATTCTGTCTGTTCTTCACTGCCATCAGCAGCAATACTACCCTGATCTAATACGTGCTGATACAATCCCAACAGCCTACTCGCCCGTTGCTCATTTCTGAGAATGCGATCGCGTATGGTCTTCAAATGCTCTGGCTTATCCTGAGATACCCAATTATCAATAATTTGGGTATGGGCAACCTGTGCAACTGTAGTGCTGCAATGGGATCCCCCTCCCGTCCCCCTTAATAAGGGGGAAGCTTGAGCAGGCTTAGTACCTCCTCCAGAAGTGCTATGGATAGATCCCCCTCCCGTCCCCCTTAATAAGGGGGAAGCTTGAGCATGGTTGGTACCCTCTCCAGAAGTGCCCTCAACTCCAGTGCCCTCAACTCCAGTTCCCCCCTTGTTAAGGGGGGTTAGGGGGGATCCCAGTCTTGAACTGCTGTGGATGGATCCCCCTCCAGAAGTTCCCCCCTTGTTAAGGGGGGTTAGGGGGGATCCCAATCCCGGAGTGCTATGGATGGATCCCCCTCCAGAAGTTCCCCCCTTGTTAAGGGGGGTTAGGGGGGATCCCAGTCTTGAACTGCTGTGGATAGATCCCCCTCCCGTCCCCCTTAATAAGGGGGAAGCTTGAGAATGCTCCACCATTAACTTACACAACTTCTGGGTCAGAAACGGTTGTCCCCCCGTCCAGTGCAATATCTCAGCTAACACCTGTTCAGGATTATCCACTTTCCCTACCAAACCAGGGAGCAGAGGTGTTTTCGCCTCTTCAAAGGTAAACCCAGTCAGTTCAATATCCCGACCAATATTAAAGGGAGTGCGCTGTTTATCCTGAATCAAATCCGCTGGAGTTGCTACTCCCAGCAAACAAAAATTCAGCCGATTATAGACAGGATTTTCTGCTCTTTGGTTATAACAACTGCGAATAAAAGCAAAGAAATCATCTTTAAACTCTACTTTAATAATACTGTCAATTTCATCTAAAAATATAACAACTTTTCCTGGAATCTCTGACAACAGCACCTCTTCAATAAACTCACCCAACCACATTACTGGGGAGAGTTGCTGACGCTCTCGTAACCAAGGTAAAACCTTGAATTTATCTGAGAGCTTAAAACTATTTACCAGAGTCTTAATTAAGCTGGCATACCATTGCTCTGACGTTACGTAATTGCCAATTTGGGTAACATCAACAGAAGCACAAGCTACTCCCCTATCTATTAGTCTTTGCATTGTTTTTACCCGCAAACTAGACTTACCCATCTGTCGCGAGTTGAGCACATAACAAAATTCCCCAGCCATCAAAGCATCAAAAATTTCCGTATCAGCTTTTCTGACTGCATAAGTAGCAGCATCGTTAGGTAAACTTCCCCCAACTTGATAGATTGTTGGTTGGTTGGTCATGGTAGGAAAGGGAGTAGGGAGTAGGGAGTAGGGAGTAGGGAGTAGGGAGTAGGGAGTAGGGAGTAGGCAAGAGGCAAGAGGCAAGAGGCAAGAGGCAAGAGGCAAGAGGTAATCAACTATTATATAGGGATTTTTGGGAATGGAAAAAACTATAATTGCTGTTTACAATTCATTTATAAACGCTATATCAGCTATAGGGTTTGTATTTGAGATGTCAACCTAGGATGTCTTTTTGTATTGGACAACAAAACTCCGAATATCTTTCCCCTCCTGGGAGGGGTTAGTGAAGATATTCGAGTAGTTGCGTAGGGTGCGTTAGGGGCGGGCTTGCCATCATGTTCAACACCGAGAGCCAGTGTTGGGATAGCCCGCCCCGTAACGCACCACCTTTGGGCAAGCCCTGATTTTATCGATAGCCACTGTTGGCATAGCCCGTCCCTTGGTGCGTTACGGGACGGACGATCGCAACCCGGGATTTGAGCCTGAAAATCAGGGTAAGCCCGTCCCTAACGCACCCTACGCAACTCTAAAAGTCGATTACTAAAATACTCACGATACAAATTATATCTGGGAATACAATCATTACCGATTGCTCTGACTAATCCCAGACTTTCTAACAGATAGGTTTCCTTATAATCCAGGCGCACTGCTTGAGTAGTTGTCAGTAATTTTTTGAAAGCGTTTAGTAAATTGGGATGGAGCATGAGATTATTTAAAAGCTCTCGCAAATGATGGCGATAAATCCCTGATTCTGTTGGGGCTGTTTCTAAAAGATGCTCGATGGTGATGTTGGGATTTTTGCTAAGAGTAGAAAAAGCTAACTGTAATAAATAAGGATGTCCTCCTACCATACTCATTAATTCATGTAGTAAAATAACTGATAAATTTAGACCATGAAATCTAGCCAATTTCTGAACCTGATTCAAAGTAAAATCAGTTAAATCTACAGGATATCCTACATTAAAAGGCGACTTATTGATAGCCAATTCAATATAAACTTCCGTAGAATAAACCACTATCAACCGCAGTCTTTTCCAGCTATCATAAAACTGGCCATTTTCATGCCAACTCCGCAGCAAAGTAAGAAAACCTTCAGCAACGTGTTGATGAGGAAAAACTCGCTCTAGGTTATCGAGACATAAAACCAAAGGACTCTCTGAAGAAACCAACAAATACTCTTCAAAGTAGGTGCTACACTTTACTTCACTGGTAAAAAAACTATCTTCCCAATAATTTTGCAACTGATTGGGCAATTTCAATTTTTGAGTAACCCGCACACAAAAAGACTGTAAAAATATATCCAAGTCATGGCAAGGGAATTCATTCAGATTCAAATAAACTCTGCGATAATCCCTAGATTTAGCATAATCAAGAATCCGATGACTGAGTAAGGTTTTACCCATCAGCTTGGGTGCTTTAATCCGAATTAGCGCTCCTGGTTGTACAATCTTTTGATAACACTCAGTATCTTGGGGACGTTCTATATAAAAGTCTCCAACTTGAGCGGTTTGATGTGGTTGATTATTGGTGCTATTTGTGCTATTATTAGTTGGTAATTCAATACCCAGTAATGTTAAAAATTCTGGTATAGACTGAGGGCGATCCCTAGCCACTAAATTCATACCATGAAGAATGGCTCGATTTATGCGATCGCTAATCTGAGGATTCAAATCCTTTGGTGGTGGTAATACAGTTCCCTCAACCCGCTCATCAGCTGGTAGTGGTTCATTTCCAGTTAAGAGCACATACAAGGTAGCGGCCAAAGCATAGACATCGGTATAGGGACCCTGTTGCGCTCGGAACTCATATTGTTCCAGCGGAGCATAACCTGGAGTCCGCCCACACAGATGAGTTTGGGTAACCCCAGGGACAAACTTAGTAGCAATACCCAAATCAATCAACACCGCACCAGAACCATCGTTCCGAACCATGATGTTATTGGGTTTAACATCCCGATGGAGCAACCCTTGCTGATGAATGTCCCACAGAGCGCTACCAATTTGCCCGATGTAAAGCAAGGCTTTCTCTTCCGAAAGCACACCCTGCCGTTTCACCAGATCCGACAAGGTTTCCCCCTCGATGTATTCCATGATTAGGCAAGGCAATTCACCTTCTCGGATGATTTCTTCACATAAGCTGACTAGATGAGGATTCCCACAGCTACATTGGGCTAACTTTACTGCTTCGTTGGCAAAAATTTTCCAATATTCTAATAAATTATCTTGGCGGAGTACATGATTAAGGATAGTTTTAATAACAATGCGATCGCGTGTTTTATTATTTCGGGCTAAATAGGTAATACCCAGCCCACCTTCTCCTAATTTTTTTTCGATGGTGTACTTACCGTTTTGTAGCCGATAACCAGGAGGCCAGGTAAGATGACTTACGCCGTTGCTGTGGTTAGGTGGCTTAGTAGTTGAGGGAGGTTTGTAGGGAGCATAAGGCTCTGCCACAGTAACAGTTATTGTTTGTGTGGTGCTGCTATGACTATTTTTAGGGGAATTAAACCAGCGTTTAACTCTGTTATTTAACTGCTGCTTTAATTTCCCACAGACTGACCGATGCTTATTAGTTTTCATGGGAGATGCCCAACCTATCCAGGATATTAATTTCGGTAGGGTTTATAGCGTTTGGATCTGGGTTGTAAACACAGGAATTGCTGAAAAAGGCAATAGGCAATAGGCAAGAGGCAAAAGTAACCCACCCCTAACCCCTCCCAGGAGGGGAAAGAGATTCGGAGTTTTATTTTCCAAGAAAAAAAACCATAAAGGTTTACATCTCAAACACAAACGCTATATATTTCCTTATCAGTAATTCTAGCGTTTCTGATAATTATCAGAGCCATCCAATTTACTTCACCCTACTTCATACTCCTACTCCCTAGGTCAGCGATCAGCGAACAGCTTATGGGCTACGCGCACGCTACGCGAACAGCAATCAGTTATCAGCTTATGGGCTACATCATAGCCTCGAAGCCTGTGCCACGCGCAAGAATTGTTGAATAAAACAGGTTAGGATTTGTTTAATATTTGTTATGTTAGCTGACCACTGACCGCTGCAAGACAAGGAAAAAGTATTATGAGTATCTCGCCCAAACGACTTGAAGAAATTAAAACTATTCCTGACTCTGACATTGATACTTCAGATATACCTGAGTTAGATGATCATTTCTGGGAAAATGCCAAAATGGTTAAACCAATTACTAAAAAAGCGATTTCTATTCCCTTAGATAGTGACATCATAGACTGGTTTAAAAGTCAAGGAAAAGGCTATCAATCATCGATTAATAACGTTCTTCGTAGTTATGTGAATCATCAACTAAACAAAAGTAATCATTGATGGTAAAACTATTCCGTTAATCTCAGCTAATTCGTAAGCGATCAGCTATCAGCTTAAGCGCTACGCGCACGCTACGCGAACGAACAGCTTGTGAATAACATTGGTGTCGAAGCCTGTGCCACAAAGTTGGCCGCTGACGGCTGACCGCTGACGGCTGACCGCTGACGGCTGACCGCTGAACGCGCACGCGTGCGCATAGCGCATATGCTTGCCTATTGCTAGCATGCCTATTGCCTATTGAAAACCCCTATATAACATCACCATCAATCAATTGAAGCTGTAACCGCTTACCCAGTGCATTAGCTGCTCGTTCAATTGTGTTCAGGGTTACAGAGGTATTGTTGGGATCTAAAAGACGATCTAATGCCGCAGGACTAGTTTTCATGACCTTGGTCATTTCAGTTTTAGTCAGTCCTTTTTCAAGCATTGCTTGTTCGATTTGCCAAGCTAACACTCGTTTGAGAGCTACCGCTTCAACTTCAGCAAGGATGTTATCTTCTTCTAAAAGTTCATCTAAGGAAGAACCGATATAAGGATTATTATTCATTTGATTTTTATAAGTTACCTTTTCTTTGTAAAGCTAAAGCTAATTCGTGTTTGGGCGTTTTTTCAGTTTTTTTGATGAATCCATGTAACAAAACCATTTGATTGTTATGAATGCAGAAAATAACCCGGGCAGTGCGGCCATTAGGTAAGTTAGTACGGACTTCAAATAAACCATTTCCCATCGGGCGACAGGTAGGCATACCAATAGGCCAGCCGTACTCAACAGTTTTGATGTCTGTGCCAATTAACCGCCGTTCCTCCTTGTCTAAACTTAAGAGCCAATCACGGACCGGTTCGTTATCAGATTCAGTTTTATAAAACTTAGCAGGAATTCGTTTAGAGGTCATTGAGCTGATGTACCATTTTTGACTGAAGTCCTCCGTTCATTTGTACTACTTTACACCTCAAACTCCCTTACTGTAAACGATGTAGCGATTGAGTTACTCAAATATAGCAGTCGAAGCAAAGCTCAGGATATAATTAATTCTGGCTAGCTTTAGCCATGCTGTCGGTATAATTAGATGACTTAGACCCCCACCAACTCGCAGCAGCTTGCTCTGGTTTAGTTACCGAAACCCCTAGACCGGATAGTTGGACAAACTATAAACCAAGTGCGGAAGTGCTAGAAGCATTAGCAAACCTCAGGAGGATTCGGCATCAAGTATTTCAGCTACAGCTCTGATATCATGTCGCCTTACCGGTTTGGTCAGAGCATAGGTTAATTGGTCTAGTGGAGCAGTGGTCATTAGGCAAATCCTGGCGGGAGCTATGCGGCAATTCCAGTTGAGATAAAAAAATTTCCTGCATAACTTTTGGTGCTTAGCCAGATAAGTCTATAGATACTGTAAAATCAGCTATCAGCACTCAGCATTCAGCAGGTAGTGGATTAGCTGAATGCTTACAATCAGCGTTACCCCCGAGTTTCCACTATTAAACACTCATGGAGCCTTTAGAGTTACTGATCGTCTTAGCAATCTTAGCAATCTTAGCAATCTTAGCAATCTTAGCAATCTTAGCAATCTTAGCAATCTTTTTCCCACAATTATCACAATCACAATTATCACAATTATGTTTAAACTTCTATCGTGATATCTATCGTAAAATTATAGGTTATAAGATGATATTACTAGGACGTAGTGGTTCTGGTAAAACAACCCTGTATCAAGCTTTAGGTATGGTAACGGTACAAGGCATATTGCCAAAATCAAATACCCATCCAGAACCAACTAAGCGAGTCAAATTAGATATAATGGTTGGTCAACATCAGAAAAAGTCTCAGCAAGTTATATTTAGAGCGACTGTTGATGTTCCTGGAAGGAGCAAAGTGAGGTGGAAAAAGCATATAAAAGGGTGTGATATTATAATTTATTTGATTAATGCTTATGAATTACGTAGTAATCAAGATAGCCAAGATGAAGAAAAAGTAAGTAATTCACAAATTCAAAAAGACTTAGAAGATATATATAACTGGACAAAAGATTACAAAATTAATATAAAAATTTTTATTGTTGGAAATCACTTTGATGAAATCTGTCATGATTATGACCAAGGAAATAATTATCAAAAGTATCTGGAAGAATTTAAAAAACTCATCAAGCCTTGTAGTAGCCAAGACAAAGATTATCGACAGCTAGCTACAGATATAATTATTGGTAGTCTAAAAGAAGGAAAAGACATGCTCGCTATGATGGGCAGGGTGATTTCTAACCTTAAATAATCTTTATTTTTGTTACTATGAAATCCTTAAGGAGATAAAGCAATGACAACAAACAGAGAATTATGCCACTGGGCGCAGCAAATTAAAAGTACGAATCCAGATATTATCTACAAAGGAAAGATAGAACTTCACCCGGTTAAAGATGAGCAACAACGACAGACTATTCTTTCTGCAATTGATGAAGTAGTTTTACCTAAAAAAAATAAAGTAGGCATAAATATAGAATATAAAGGCGTAAAAATTTATTACAATACCAAGAGTTTTGTGGTCACAAGTATTCCAATAGAACGAGATAATTATGAACGCCTTTCACCTATCTTAAGCTATGGATACTTTCCCGAAAAATATTTATCAAAAGATTGGATTGAAACAGTTTCAAAGGAGATTAAAAATTTTGCTTTATCAATTGATAGAACATTTAGCAATGAGACATTATTGACAATTAAAGATGCCTTGATACAGGCTGAGGAAAGGAAGGTAAAGCTACAAAAAAGAAGGAAATTACAGAGATTAGTAAGCTACTTATCACTAGAATTAGTTTGGGGATTAATCGTCGTAGGAACACCATTAATTCTAGGATGGATACTTCAAATGCAGATAACTGAATTATTCCTTGAGTTACTTATCCAGCAAGCTCCGAACGAGATTAATACATTTCTACAGCAGATGATCAATATAATTAATCAATTAGTCATGAAGATTGCGTTCTTGATTTCAGTTAATAATGCTTTGTTGCTGATTTTATTTAAACTTCCAATAGGCTCATTGCTCAAACCAAAAGACAACAAAAATATCCGCTAAATTAGGATCGTTCAAAAAAACATAACTCAAATTTCAACCAGAAAACTAGTAACCATGGATCGTTCAGAACTTCCTGCACAAAAACAAAAGCGTCGGGCTATCCTTGCCCTTTCCGATAGTGCCTTAAGAAACCTTAAGTATGATCTTCCTCACAATCAAGAAGCACGAGATTTATTTTATCATGAGCAAATTTCTTTGTTGAATGTCGATGCTATTAATAATCCAGAAGAAAATTCGCTTTTGGAGTCATTAAGTCATAGTGGAGATTTGCTGAATTCTGGAAACCTTCTAGTTCAGAGTCCTTATGATTCCGATGATTATGTTGAGGTTAGTCAGGCGTATTACACATTTGCTCGCAAAAAGTGGGATATTTACACATATTTCTGGGGGTTTCTTGGAGCCAAAGAAGCTTCAGTGGATTTGAAAGAAATTCAAATTACTAAAAAACAGCAAAAAGGGGTGGGTCAGGGCAAATACATGGGTGGAAAAGGTAAAGCTAATGTTAATAAAATTGACTTCAATAAAGTGGAGAAGGAGATGAATCTCAATAAAAAGTTTCGTTCAGGGGGTAAATTAATGCCAGGTAATGCTAAAAAATATATTAAAAAATATCAATGGCTGTTTCGCGATCATGATTTTGAAGGTATTATTGAATTAGCAGAAGCAGGCATTGCCCTAGAAGAACAAGAGTTTTATATGAGTGTAACTCAACAATCCCAAAGTAATTTGGACGTGGCACTTTCCCTAAATGTTCCAGTATCCCTAAAATCCCTAGATTTGAATGGCAAATTTGAGCAAATTAAGCAAGATATTTTTGAATTTTCCCTAAAGACTAAGGTAACGTTTTGGTAGGTTTACCAAAACTCTGGGATATTTTTGAGCCTAGAAACGAATCCCACATTTAAGATCGCTACACCTAGCGATCGCTTTTTAGTATCAGTCACAAACAGAATAACAAAGATAAAGTATTATGAGTATTTCGCCCAAACGACTTGAAGAAATCAAAACTATTCCTGACTCTGCCATTGATACTTCAGATATACCGGAGTTAGATGATCATTTCTGGGAAAATGCCAAAATGGTTAAACCGATTACTAAAAATTTGGGTTTAAATCCCCGTCCTTCCACGAGAATTAAAGATTTAAAGTAGGGTGGGCAAAGTAAGATAATCATTGATACTCAAAACCATCAAACGGTTTTGCCCACCAGACAATATTACCCCATATAGGTTATACCAGTCATAAACTACAATTAAACCAATATACCACTACGCATTATGGTGTTTGACGAATGAAGAAAAATTAAAATCGCTCAATCCCTTGATTAGTAAGCTTTTTTATTCACTATTGCCTTTTGCCTTTTGCCTTTTGCCTTTTGCCTGGCGCGTAGCGCTATACCTGCCACCATCTGTGTGATCTAAATCCGCACTTCTCGCTAACCTTGTTAATTACCAACAGAGGTTAAGATTTTGATAACTAATTTTGAGGAGTAAACGGTGTTCAGGAGTAGCGATAGTAGTTCCAATTGGCAGTGCTCTTTGTCCAAGCAACTAACCCCCTTGATCAGAGATTTAACCAAAGTCAAATCTAATCCTATCGATCTCAAGACTATTGTCGTTAGTACCTTGATCGGGCTTTTGCTCAATTCTCTACCATGGTTACCAGCGGCTAGAGCTGAAACGGTGCAACTGGGAGTAGTTAAGAGTCGGGATAATCAAGGGCATTGGTCTAGCATTAGCAAACGGTTACATTCAATTGGGGTTAACTACTGTATTGTTGACTTGACTGAAGTTAAGAAAGCCTCTGACTTCGATAACACTAACTTGCTATTTTTGCCCAATGTCGAGTTCCTCCACCCCAAACAATTCCAAGCGTTACAGGAGTGGATTGCAGAAGGAGGAAAAGTTATTGTCAGTGGTCCGACTGGGTTACTTTCCAAACCTGACATCCGCAAAGAATTGCGTGAGCTTTTGGGTGCCTATTGGGGGTTTGCGATGACCCAACCCTCTATCCTTCATCCTTCCCCAGACAGTAACCAAACATGGGTGCAGGATACTGGAATTACAGGTATCATTCAGGGCGGCACTCTTATTCCTACTGATCTTAATTCCACTACTGCTGCGGTCTGGAGTCAGGTTGACAAGCCCCCTGCTGTAGTAACCTCTAACAATGCTACGTTTTTTGGTTGGCGCTGGGGTATCGATCGGGTAGCTCCGGCGGAGGTCGATAGTGCTTGGTTACGAGCGGCTCTTGGTCGCTATGATGTCCAAGTCACTGATGCCCAGCTCACTGATGTCCAACTCACCACTAATTCATCTACATCGTCTGAATCCTCTGATCACTCTCCACAACATTGTCGGGATATCGACACCACTATTGCCCAGAAACAGGTGGAAACAGAAGATGCAGAGTCTGGCAATAACACAGATGCTTCAGCCAAGCCTACTAATTCCCGATTAGCTCCGTCACCCAAGCCAGCAAAAGCCCCACCACCACGATATAGAAGACGAATTCGAACCCTAAAGCAAGCTACTGCGATGGAGCGGGAGTTGGAAAATCTGATTGGTCGGTTTGAAAGTGCTTTGCTAAGAGCCGATGCAGCTAACAGTAATCTGAATTTATCTACAGGCACTGCTATTGAACAATTTGTCACTGCTGGTACTAAGCAAGTGTCGGAAACTTCCGAGGAAACCTCTGAGGGTAAAACGGATGAAACTGATTCAGCTACTGACTCAGCTATTGAGGCATTGAATCAGGCCAGAGTGGGTTTGGAAAATTTCCGTCGAGCAGTGGCTCGCAGGGAGTATCAAAAGGCAACTCAGCTGTGGATGACAGCACGAAATACCCTGTGGGAAAACTACCCAATTGATCGTAAACTAGCCCAGTCAGAGATTCGAGCCATTTGGCTAGACCGGGGTACTATTGTTAAAGCGAAGTCTGAAAAAGATTTAGCTAAGATTTTTGACAAATTGGCTACAGCTGGTTTTCACACCATCTTTTTTGAAACCGTTAACGCTAGTTATACGATTTACCCGAGTGCGATCGCACCAGAGCAAAATCCCTTGGTTGAGGGATGGGATCCCCTAAAAGCAGCAGTCAAGTTAGCCCATGAACGAGGGATGGAATTGCACGCTTGGGTTTGGATATTTGCTGCAGCTAACCAGCGGCACAATGCGGTTTTGGATCAACCAGCAGACTATCTCGGACCAGTGTTATCCAAGAATCCAGACTGGGCAATCTTGGATAACGAAAAACGTGTGTTTCACAAGAGAACTAGAAAGGCATTTCTTGACCCCGCTAATCCGGAAGTGCGGGATTATCTAACCAAGCTATTGGAAGAAATAGCCAGCAACTATGAAGTAGATGGAATTCAGCTCGACTATATTCGCTATCCGTTTCAAGACCCCAAAGCTGGGCATACCTTTGGCTATGGTAAGGCAGCCCGTGAACAGTTCCAGGCATTGACCGGTGTTGACCCCATTGAGATTGACCCAAAGGATCAGAACTTATGGCGACAGTGGACAGATTTTCGCATACAGCAAATCGACACTTTAGTCAAGTCAGTGTCACAAATGCTGCGCCAGAAACGTTCCGACTTGATTATCTCTGCTGCTGTGTTTCCCATGCCTAGGGAAGACCGATTGCAAAAAATCCAACAAAACTGGGAAGATTGGGCGTCTCGGGGTGAGATTGACCTGATGGTACCGATGACTTATGCGTTGGAAACGGAAGAGTTACAGAAATTAGCCCAGCCATGGTTAACCAAATCCTCCATCAGCTCAGCCTTAGTTTTGCCAGGAATTCGCCTATTGAATTTGCCCGATATTGTAGCTGTTGACCAAATTCAACTGCTGCGAGATTTACCAGCTCCTGGCTATGCCCTATTTGCAGTAGAAAATCTCAATGATAATCTCAGAGGTATTTTAAGTCGCACTCAAGGACAAGAAGAGCCTACCACTGAAGTACAAGTACCTTACCGTCAACCGTTCCTAGCTGCAGCAGAACGTTATCAGGCTCTGCAACAGGAATGGAGTTTTATGTTGGCAAATAATCAAATAGTAATTGGGGAACCAGACCTTTCAGACTGGGGACAACAAGCCGATACCCTCTCCCTGTTGCTGAATCGACTAGCGGACAAACCATCCATGATGAGCTTGTTATCAGCACAATTGTCCATGTCATCCTTCCGTAATCGCTTTCAAACGTGGATGTTTGGACAATCCGTTGAGCAACCGTATCAAGTTCAGGTATGGGACAACCGTCTGGAAGCGATCCAACGATTATTGCGCTATGGTGAGCGGACGCTCCAAAATCGACCATTAGCTAGTGGCAGGGAAACTGCCACCAATGAAGTGGACATCACTGAAGGTCTCGATCCATAGACGAGCACCACAAGACAATGGTTTATCCGGGTTATAAACAATGCGGCACGGGCCAAGGATTTCTACCTGGTTGCCGTATATATTGTTGCCGCTGCGTTTTACGGAAATCACTGGCTTCCGTTCTTCGGGACTTTTGTGGATATTCGAGCCAATGTGATTGCGGTTGACATTTATCTTAGCTATAGCCGGAGGACGATTAGTGCGCCATTTGCCTTTTGGTCCTCTAGAGCCTTTAGTTATTTGGGGCAGATTGTTAAACAAGGGAATAATCCAGAATTTCCCACTTTTATAAGCACCCCTAACTCGCCCAGACTCTAGAAGTTGGCGCAATCGCCGAGAAGAAATACCTAATAGAGATGCTGCTTCGGTAGTACAAACACACTTGTTCATTTGTCTTTTTCCTTAACTATTCCGATAATACTATTATATAGGCAAAATGAATCATTGACAACTTCTAGTTAAAAAAACTCTTCCGAAGCAACTATTAAGTTTAATAGCCTCAGTTTGGTGTCAGAAATTGGCGTTTTTTTTGAGGAGAGAGGAGAACTGACTCGAAGGTTTTAATGATTGGATAAAGTTGGTGATTTAGACTTAAGCTTGAAATAGCGATCGCATTCAATTTGTGCTTTTTTGTCCTAGTCAAATGACTATAGTTAAGTAGGAACAATATCAAAAATTTGGCGGTGAGACATCCTGTCAGCAGTAGAGTAAGCTGGTTGTATCGTCAGGGTATAGCCTGGGCTGCTTCAAGCCCATACACACGACCCTCCTTTTTTAAGGGGGTTAGGGTACAGTGTTATAAATGTTACTAACGTAAAGATATATTTAAATGAGTAAAGCTTTTGCTGCTTGGTTTAGCTGGGTTATGCCTGTGGCAGCAACGTTGTTGGCAACGAGCGTAACTGCACCGGTAGCCAGAGCACAAAACCTGTACAATCCGCAGCCAATTTCTCATAGCAAAGAAATTGTTGACACCCTGACTCAGAAAGATATTCCGATCGGGGACGGTGGCTTTGCCCGAGACTATGTAGTAACTCTTGATGCGGGAGACCAAGTTGCCATCGACCTTCACTCAGACAACTTTGACACGATGATCTCTGTGATAGCTTCTGACGGTTCTATGGTAGCGGAAAATGATGATGGACCCGATGGCAGTACTAACTCATTATTATTTGCTCGCATAACTGAAACAGATGAGTACATTATCAGGGTGCGTGCCTTTGGCTCAACGGGCGGTGGCACGTTCAGATTAAAGATAACCCGACTTAAACCAATTTAGGGGGTTAGTGGTTGAGTCGGTCAGTGGTCAAGTAAGCAACAGGTCGTCTTTGGCAAAGCAATGAATGAAATAATTAGTGGAGGATGAGGGTCAGTAAGCAAAGAAACAAGGCTTCTGTCCATTCCACCACTGCTCCGTAAGTGTCTCCAGTATGTCCCCCTAGCTGGCGGTGAAACCAGCCGCCAGTCAGTAGAGCGATCGCACATCCTCCAATGGCCATGGTTAAGGATAACCAAGTATTTGTCGGATCTAGCAACACTGGCACTAGAGATAAACTTAAGACAACGAATAATCCCAAGAGAATATCTTGGGGAATACGTATCCATGGTTTGTGAAATGCCCCTTTACCGGTGGGTTTGAGATAGGGATAAAATGCGATCGCTACTACTTGTCCCCAGCGTCCCCAAGCAGCTGCTCCCATCAAAGCTGCCCACTGATAAGCCCCGATATCAGTTAGGGCAGCAGTTTTTAGCAAAAATAGAGTACAAGCTGCCATTGCCCCAAAGGCTCCTGTAGCACTATCTGCCATCACATCTAAACGGCGCTGGGGATCTGGAACTGCTAAACCATCAGCTGCGTCTATCACCCCATCTAAGTGTAATCCTCCAGTCAGGGCAACCCAGCTGACCACAACTACAGCAGAGCGAGTGAGTGCTGGCATCCCTAACTGTTGCAATAAGATGTCTAATATTACAAGTATCCCCCCAATCAGCAATCCGATCATCGGTGCCCAACGGGCAATGCCCCGAAACTCCATTCCCCAGCTAGCTGGTAGGGGGATAATAGTATAAAAAGTTACAGCACTACTCAAAGAACGGAAAAGTTGACGTCCCCATTGCCTAAATTGTTGTCCAGTGAAATACTTCATAACCGTCTACGTAGCAGGAAACCCCGCGTCTAAAGACCGGGGAGGAATGCTCGCCTTGTGGCTAAAGCCACCTAGGAACTCAACCGTGGTGAGGGTCGTTGATGTACCTTTGAATGGTTTCAGCGCTAACCTTACCGGCTGTAGAAAAAAAGTAGCTATTTGTCCAAAGAGATGGAAGTTTTTTGAGTACAGGAAACTCATTTCTTAAATAGTTGGCACTTCTGCCCTTAAAAGCTCTGACTACTTGGTATATAGCATCTGTAGGGTAAATTTATACAAATAAATTTACATGATATGGAGCTACTTCAAGAGCTTTGATGTTCCAGTTCTTTTCTAGAGCTATTTCCGCAAATATCTCGTAAATTCTGTCGCTGATCTCTCCAACCAAGACTTTTTTTATCCTTTTCGGTATCCACACCAAATGTACTACACATAACCCGACCGCGTGGTTGTAGTGCCTGTACTCAAAAGGTTTTTTTATCAATTTATTTTATCTGTTGACTGTCGATTTTAATGTAGCTTATAATAGAGGCAATGACAATAAGCCAGCAGAGGTCGATAATGGCTAATACCAAGAATAAAATGGGTGTACAGCAGATATTACTGGACCCCGACAAGGAAACGAAGGCTATACTGACTTACTTGTGTGAACAGTCCGGCAAGCTCTACAACATGGCAGTTTACTTTGCTCGCCAAACCTTTTTTAAAACCGGAAAAATATTAACTGGAAAGTTTGACTTGATCTACGAGGAAAGCGTAGGTAAGACACAGATTGCCAAGTCACTTCCCTCTACTCCTGCTCAACAAACATTACTAAGTGTGACAGAGGCTTTTAAGTCTTACAAAAAGCTCAAAGAATCATGGTTTAAGGGGAAGCTAGAAGACAAGCCTAGACCTCCTAAGTATTTAAAAGGCTCTAAGCTGTTTAAAGTCGCTTATCCTAATTCTGGCGGACAAAAACCCAAAAGAATCAACAACCAAGTTCATTTTTCTTTAGGGCTAACCGTGAGACGTTGGTTTGGAGTCAAGAGCTTCTTTCTTACCTTCCCTAGTAATCTAGAAGGCATAAAAATAAAGGAATGGACTATTCTCCCAAAAAATGGAGCATTCTATCTGGAAGTCTCCTATGAAATACCAGCTCAAGAGCCTTTATCCAGTGAAGAGAATGAAGCACTGAGCATAGACTTGGGAACTTCTGATAACTTAGCTGCATGTATTGATACCTTGGGTAATTCCTTCTTGATTGATTCCAGAGCTATGAAAGCTTTCAATCAGTATTGGAATAAACAAGTGTCAACCAGAAAAGAGGGCAAGCCTCAAAAGTACTGGGATAGCTGGCTTGATCGGGTGACTCGCCAGCGTAACCACCGCATAAGAGACGGTATAAACAAAGCGGCTCAGATAATAATAAAACACTGTCTCAGGAATGGTATTAAGACTATTGTCCTAGGGTGGAACCAGGGATTTAAGAAAAATGCCAATATGGGGCGACTAAATAATCAAGAGTTCGTTCAAATACCCCTTGGTAAATTAAAAGATAGACTATCTCAACTGTGCGATCTGCACAACATCAGGCTAGAGATAACCGAAGAAGCCTATACAAGCAAGGCTAGCTTCCTTGATGGAGACTCCCTGCCAAAGTTTGGAAAAAAGCCAGACGGGTGGAAAGCATCAGGGAAACGAGTTAAGCGTGGTCTTTACCGTACCGGCGATAGATCTCTTGTGAATGCAGACCTCAATGGTAGCGCAAACATTATGCGCAAAGTAGCCAGAAAGCTAGGAATCAACCTAGGCCGACTGAGTAGACGGCATTTGACGACCGTAGCGAGGGTTAGATTGTGGCAGCTACCCAATTCTACCCTGTCAGCAGAATCCCCGCGTATAATGACCGGGGAGTGTCAAGGGTAACTGCTGTTACAGAAATTTATTGAATTTTCCTTTGAGCACCATCGAAAGATTGAGATAGTATTGTGTCATAAGCTGTTGTTATAAGCAGCAAGTTACCTCACCCTATGGCTTAGGTCTCAACAGCAACGGGCTGCTAATATAGTTAGTTCGTGCCGACCAAAACGGCTCAATCAACATTCCTTGGTAGAAGCGATGCAGCGCCACTAAAGGGGAGCCAGTGCCGACCTGCGGGGGTCTCCCCCATGAGCAACTGCCTTGGTTTCCACGGGACTTATAAGGTGCTCCCATGTGAGCCACACAGTTCCTCCCCATAGCGCGACTGCATCAAGAAAAAGTAGTTAGCAATGGGTTGATCCTATTTAGGCGCTCAAGCTGTTGGTGTTCACTCAATAAGGGTAAAACCTTAAAAAGGAGTAATCTAGTTGTCTAGATTTGACTAGTTGACTATGAACTATTTAAAGATAAACACCTAACAGAGATTATCCCCTGGATCTATTGGAATTATCTGTTGGTCCTTACTAGGCAAGCAAAGACGCTTACACGCTTATACCCTTACACGCTTATACCCTTGTATTAACCATTAAGCATGCTTAGATTAGGTATTAAGTACGATAACCATTAACCCAACACCTAACACCTAACCCAAAACCCAAAACCTAACACTATTAACCTTTATTGTTGGTTTTAACCCGTTGCCGTAGCTGTGTTCTCATCAATTGGTTTCACCTTTAGGGTTGCCTCGCCAATCAATTAAATTAACCAGTTGCATGTCAATATCAGCCCTGAAAAGCATTATAGGCTTTTATCCATGAGTCACCACCAATCTCGACACCAACTCCCAGCTCCTTGCATCATTGAAACTGGCATTATCATCAACAAGCGAGATATGAAACGCTTGCTTGGTGATTTAGGTTGCGTCCGTTACATCCACACTCTAGATGGTCAGCTAAAGAACCAGGGGGAAGGGTTAGTTCAGGAAGTATTTGCTGATCCCCATTGCTCCACCCTGATTGCCAATCGGACACTTTACATCAATGTCCATAGTTTTGACTATTTACAACTGAGTCAGTCTCCAGAGCAAGAAGCATACTTTGACCTAATTCACGAAAATCGTCAGTTGCGACTGATTCCCCTGTTGAATCCTTTACAACAAGAGTGTGTTGAGCAACTTCAGGCGGAAGCCCTTGAAGCTATGGTCACACAGGTTCTAAGCGCAAAATGGGATGTGCAAATTGATGATGATGGAGATTGTCCTTTTTAGGTTAGAAGGTTAGAAGGTTAGAAGGTTACAGGTTACAAGTTACAGATTGATTAATCAAATTCCAGGGTACTAAGTATTGGCTTGCTCCAAGTTGGATGCATCGAATACACAATATCGAAGACGCAAGAGCTTGACCTGGGTTAACTGAATTAGACGCTATCGTCTAGTTAACGATATTTCAAGACCTAGATCAACTTGAATCAACAGAAAAATAATTTTTCATTTCAATGTCAGGCTTCCTGTAGCCACACTAAAGCAAGAGCTGGGGTGTTTGTGACCCCCCATGGTGTGGTGGAAACTCCCAGGTTTATGCCAGTAGGCACCCTAGCAACGGTAAAAACTCTAACACCAGCCCAGTTAGAGGTAGCTGGGGCCCAAATGGTTTTGGCTAATACCTATCATCTCCATCTGCAACCAGGAGAAGCCATCATTAAAAAAGCCGGTGGGCTGCATCGATTTATGGGTTGGAACGGACCAATCTTGACTGATTCTGGTGGCTTTCAGGTGTTTAGCTTGAGTCAGCTCCGTACTATTACTGAAGAGGGGGTGAGGTTTAAATCTCCTCGGGATGGGCGGATGATTGATATAACCCCAGAACGGTGTATGGAAATTCAGCATGCCTTGGGAGCAGATGTGATCATGGCATTTGATGAGTGTCCCCCCTATCCAGCTGAGCGAACTGAGGTAGAATTAGCAACTCAACGAACCTATCGCTGGCTCAAACGCTGTATTGTTGCCCACAATCGCCCCGATGAACAAGCTCTGTTTGGTATAGTTCAGGGTGGGGTGTACCTAGATTTGCGTGTCTTGGCTGCCGAATCATTGGTCGGGTTGGATTTACCAGGTTATGCCATTGGTGGTGTCAGTGTGGGGGAACCAGCTGAATTGATTCACCAAATTGTCGAGACAACCGCTCCATTACTGCCATGGCATAAGCCTCGTTATCTGATGGGGGTCGGTACCTACAGGGAAATGGTTTTAGCGATCGCATCTGGCATAGACTTGTTTGACTGCGTTATTCCCACTCGCCTGGGACGTCATGGTAGCGCTTTAGTGCAGGGGGAACGCTGGAACTTGAAAAATGCCCGGTTTCGGGAAGATTTTTCCCCCTTAGATGCCACTTGTCCTTGCTATTGCTGTCAGAATTTCAGTCGTGCTTATCTGAACCATTTAGTGCGATCGCGTGAATCTCTAGGCTATATGTTACTCTCTCACCACAATGTGACTGAGCTAATTCGGTTTACTCAAGCGATCAGGGCAGCCATCTTAAGTGATCAATTCACTACACAATTTGCTCGTTGGCTGTTCACTTCATGTTAAGATACATGTCAATTATTAAATCTGTGTTGAAAAGGAAGATTTAAGATATGGAAGCTGCACTCGTGTTAGGAACATTACCCGAAGCTTACTCTATTTTTGGTCCAGTGGTGGACGTTCTACCAGTCATCCCTGTGTTCTTCTTGCTGCTAGCCTTTGTCTGGCAAGCCGCCGTGGGTTTCCGGTAAACTTCTCCCGCGCTAGAAAACCTGTTTGGCTCTAGGGGTTGGTTTTATCGATAAATATCAACAAATTTAGACATATCTACCAAAAATCTCGCTAGTTGTGTCAGAAGGTGAGTAAGCTCAATACCTGACCAACGTTTGTCTGTGAGAAAGACTACGTAATCAATAAGCCCTACGATTCATCCCACCTATGAACCACTTAGGTCATGGTGGGATGATCAGTTGGCAGGGTTGATGATAGTGTAGATTAGTAGTGCGCCTGTAGGAAATATCAACCAGGGATTGAACCGAATAGTGTGGATAAAGCAATCAAAAACAGGAACGTTCGTAGTAGGGTATCCTGTGAGTAGTAAAGCTTGCCGATATCTGGGATACATACTATCCACTGATTGTTAAGCTAAAATACAGAAAGCTGTTTGTATAAGCTAAGTGCCAGTTTTTGCTCTCAAAACTATCAACGTGGAATTAGCCAATATATGAATCAGGTGGGCATCAATAATAATTGGCATGTATAGTGGTTGACCACGGCGAAGTTGAAGAAAAATTTCAGATAATCCGATTGATAGCTTGACAGAATAAGCACGACTTGCTTCCAAGCCCAGGAAAAAGCAAAATGGTAGTGTAAGCAACAAGGCTTCCATTGCTTTTCCTAAATCGATCGGGAAAATACTAAGAGCAACCTTTCCAACTTAGGTCAGGGCATTGAATCAAGGAATGAGTCACTACTCTACAGGGTGATCGAACCGTTGATCGTATTATTTATAGAATTATCAAGGGTGAACATCAAGGGTGATAGTTTCTAGTGATAAATATTATATATGAGTGCTCAGCTGGTAAAAGTGGCGACAGAAGAGTCACCAAACAAATCAAAACTTAGCCCCCAAGAGGAAAATCCCTCCCCCCCGCCACCAAAACCGGCGAAAACTTGGTCGCGGCTGAAACGCTTGGGAAAATATGTTGGGATAAACCCAGCATTGGTAGCGAGTTTGGCCGTAACTGGTTTAATGCTAGGGTCTAAGCACCTAGGAATGTTACAGTTTTTTGAGTTAAAGGCTTTCGACCGGATGATAGAGCTGCGACCAGCTTTACCTCCCGATGACCGCATCTTAGTAGTAGAGGTGACTGAGCCAGATTTAAAAGGCACAACAGCTCCAGGAGGGTCTTCAATCAAAGATGCTGTAATGTATGAGGTATTACAGAAGCTGGAGCAACATAAACCCGCCGTTATTGGTGTGGATATCTTTCGAGACAGTCCGGTAGGACCGGGTAATGCTGAATTTAATGAACTACTGCAAAGTAGCGATCGCATAATCCCAATTTGCTATCGGGGTCAATCAGAAGCATCCAGTGTTCCAGCCCCCCCAAAGATTTCTCAGCATCGTGTCGGCTTTGTTAATCTACTTGAAGACCCCGATGGAATCGTCCGGCGGGCTCCATTATATTTTGAGAATACCAGCATCCCAGGTTGCAGCACCAGATTAGCATTTGGCTTTCAGTTAGCGCGAAGCTATTTGGAACAGCGGGGAATCGAGCCCGAAAACATCTCCCCAAAACAGATGAAGCTAGGAAAAACAGTCTATAACAAGATATCTCCTACTGCTGGAGGTTACCAAAAGGGAGATACGGGAGGCTACCAAATTTTATTGAATTACCGCTCTGCTGATCACCTTGCCGATACCGTTACCTTAAGTAAGGTTCTCAATGAGGAGATTGAACCGGACTTGGTCAAAGACCGGATTGTCCTAATCGGTATGAATGCTCCTAGTATTAAAAATGATGACTTCTTAACACCCTACAGTTTTGCTCAAAAAGAAAGCAAGCATATGCAAGGAGTCATGATACATGGTCAAATCGTGAGTCAACTGCTCAGTGGCGCACTTGGAGAGAGAAGAGGACAGTTTTGGTTTTGGTCTGAGTGGACAGAAGGCTTGTGGATTTGGGGTTGGACACTAATCGGGGGCCTGTTAGTTGGGGTAAGCCGCAACACTCGACAGTTAGTAATGTCTGAGAGTATTGCTTTAGGTATTTTGCTAGGAACATCCTACCTGCTATTTCTCAACTCAGGATGGATACCTGTCGTGGCACCTGCGTTGGCATTAATCCTTTCGGGTACTGGTGTAATGACTTACACCGGTTACAAAGCTAAACAGGAGAGCATAAAAGCAGAGCAAGAGCGCCGCAAAATTGAAGCAAAAGCTCAAGAACAGGAACAGAACTTAGCCCTGTTACAGGCGTTGTTGAAGGAAAAAAACGAAACCACCTCCAGCGCTAACACCAAAACTATACCGATACCACAAACCGATTTATCTCAAGAAGATGCCACAGCAATTTGGAACCCAACAGCAGGTGCAGACTCTGATGGCACATCGGTAGAGTACCGACCCCAAAATAACCTCCTAGCTGGACGCTACCAAACCAAGCGTGTTCTCGGTTCGGGTGGGTTTGGTCTAGTCCATCTAGCAGAAGATACTCAGCGACCTGGTTCACCCCAGTGTGTGGTCAAGCAATTGAAACCGGCTCGTAGCGATCCGCAATTCTTGAAAATTGCCAGACGCCTATTCAGCACTGAAGCAGACATATTAGAAATTTTGGGTAATCATTTAAAGATTCCTCGACTACTAGCTTATTTTGAAGAAGATCAAGTATTTTACTTAGTGGAAGAATATATTCCCGGTCAGTCCCTTAGTGACGAATTACCAGTAGATAAACGGCTTGGAGTGAAGAAAGTCGCAGATATACTGAAAGATATTTTAGAAATTCTCGTCTTTATCCACAAATACGGCGTCATCCACCGGGATATCAAACCTGGCAATATTATCCGTCGTCAAACTGATGGTCAACTGGTACTAATTGACTTCGGAGCAGTTAAACAGATTAAAAGCCCAGAGCAAAGTCAGGAAAAAAATGATACGGTTGCCATTGGCTCTCGTGGTTATGCCCCACCAGAGCAATTAGCGGGACACCCCAGTTTCAATAGTGATATTTATGCTTTAGGTATGATTGGGATTCAAGGATTAACTGGAATTCGTCCCTATCATTTGCCCATTTCCCCAGAAACTGGTGAAGTGATCTGGCGCAACCTGGCAGATGTACCTGAAGAATTTGCCCAAATTATAGAAAAGATGGTAAGCTATCATTTCGCTGATAGATACCAGTCAGCTGAGGTAATCCTGCAAGATTTGTCCAAAGTGATTGGTGGTTAAAGGTATGGAGGAAAAAGGGAATAGGGAAGACAATGGAAACAATACCTTCAACTATGACTACACCTATTACTGATAATATCCAGCAGATTCGTCAACAGTTAAAACCTAATGTCCGTTTAATTGCAGTTAGCAAAACCGTATCTGTAGACAAAATGCGGGAAGCCTATAATGCGGGAATTCGGGATTTTGGAGAAAATCGCTTGCAAGAGGCTTGTGCTAAGCAGGAACAGTTACAAGATTTAGAAGATATTTCCTGGCATTTTATCGGTCACTTACAAAAGAATAAAACAAAACTTGCTGTTCAAAAAATGGACTGGATCCATTCCGTTGATGATTTAAAATTAGCCCAGAGTTTAAATCGGCGAGCTAATGAGTTAGATAAACGACTTAAGGTTTGTTTACAAATCAAGATATTGCCCGATCCTAATAAATATGGTTGGTCTGTTGAGCAGTTATTAGAAACATTACCAGAATTGGAAGCTTGCGATTCCTTAGATATTCAAGGGTTAATGACAATTCTTCCCTTGGGGTTATCGGAAGTTGAAATTTTTGATGCATTTGTAGCAGTTGCTAAATTCAAGGAACAGCTTAATCAAACAACTCAGTTAAACTTAAAAGAAGTGTCAATGGGAATGTCGGGAGATTATTTGCAGGCTATTCAAGCAGGGGCAACGATGATTCGCCTAGGGAGCAAAATTTTCGGAAAACGTCAATAGTTATTGAGCATTTTTAACGGTATTTTGCGGTGCGACCCAGGTCGGGTTTCCCGACAAGCGTCAACGGGCACCAATAAATCGGTCAAATTGGCTAAATACTGCCAAATTGGCTAGCCTTACCATACCTAACACCAGACAATAAAGGAGGTCGGAGTTGGATAGGAATAGGTGCTCGAAGAAATGTTTAACTTGAAAGTGGACTTGGAAACAAATACTACAAATACTAGTGTAATTCTCATAGGTGGCAGTGGCAACGATACTCTCAACGGTGGCTCACAGAATGATACCCTCAAAGGTAGAGCTGGGGATGATATTCTCAATGGTCGAGGAGGTAATGACCGTCTTGAAGGGGAGGAGGATTCGGATACTCTCGATGGTGGAGAGGGTAATGATACCCTGATTGGTGGCTCAGGGAATGATGTCCTTACTGGTGGACCCGGTCCTAGCTTTGGATTGAATTTGTTTGAGGTTAAACAGACATCTGATCATGATTTCCTCGATGGTGGAACAGGAAATGACACTCTCAACGGAGCAGATGGGAATGATGTCCTAAAAGGCGGAGCTGGTGATGATTCCCTTTTAGGTGATGTTCGTAGGCGTTTGACTGGAATTCCCATAAACTATAATCCAGGTAGTGACATCCTTGATGGTGGAGACGGCAATGACATCCTCGAAGGTGGTGGTAGCAGTGATACTCTCATTGGTGGCACTGGCAATGATACCCTAATTGGTGATGGTGATGATCAAAATGTCTTTGGTGGCGGGAATGATTATCTAATTGGTGGGAATGGTGATGATTCTCTAGTAGGTGGCAACGGTAGCGATACCCTGACTGGTGGTCATGGAGCTGATATCTTTCAGTTCACATTTAGAAATCGTCCATTACCCATCTTTCCCCCTTCAATCCCTTCATCACAACCGCTACAACCTTCAACGGGAATCAACATAACTGATAGTTCCCTATTGTCGAGGAACTCTGACTCGGAAGTTCCACGACCGGAAAGCGGAATTGACAGGATTACCGATTTCAATGTCCAACAGGGAGACAGGATTGAAATTGTTAGTTTTGGGGAACTTGATATTGATCAAATCTCCTACAATAAAACTACAGGTGCTCTGTCCTTTGAAGAGCGACAATTTGCTCAACTACAAGCAGGTCTTGATTTCAGTCCAGAGCAGCATATTGATTTACCTAATGTCGGCAGAAGGCTCACACCATAATCTACGGGCTTTGCCCGACGCGGGGCGCGTTCGATTTGGTGTGAGATGAATGACGACGCCAGGGTTTATTGCTAGAATAAATTAAATAGGCAGCAATGGATTGACCATGTTGATCTACGAGATGAAACTGGAAGGAACTAAACAACAGTACGGGCGGCTTGATGAAGCTATTCGTACTGGGCGTTTCATTCGTAACAGTATCATCAGAGCGTGGATTAACAGGGAAGTAAACAGCCGCAACGAAGCCTACAAATATTGTAAGGTTTTAGCAGATAATCCAGAGTTCCCTTGGGCAAAGCAGTTAAACTCGCAAGCAAGACAAGCCCACGCCGAAAGAGCATGGGCGGCCATCGAGCGCTTCTTTTTAAACTGCAAGGCAAAAATTAAAGGAAAAAAGGGGTATCCAAAGTTTAAAAAGTATCAGGTAAGGGCGTCAGTGGAGTACAAAACTTCCGGCTGGAAACTATCCAATGACCGTAAGTACTTAACCTTTTCAGACAAGTTCCAAGCGGGAACATTTAGGCTGTGGGGTAGCCGTGACCTTCACTACTATCAACTGAAACAGATTAAACGAGTACGAGTAGTTCGGCGACATGATGGCTACTATGTCCAATTCCTAATCAACCACTCAAGGAAAGAGACGAAAAAACTATGTAACAAACAAATTGGAATAGATGTTGGTTTAAACCATTTCTACACAGATTCTTTTGGCAATAAAGTTGATAACCCAAGGTTTTTAAGAAAAGGTGAACGACGTATCAAGAAACTCCAACGACGTTTATCTCGAACCGAAAAAGGCAGTAGTAACCGTACTAAAGCTAGGAATCGATTGGGAAGAGCGCATCTTAAGGTTTCCCGCAGACGTAACGATTGGGTATGTAAGTTAGCCCAGCGCGTCATACAGTCCAACGACTTGGTAGCGATTGAAAACCTCAAAGTTCGTAATATGGTGAAAAACCACTGTTTAGCTAAATCAATTAATGATGCAGCTTGGTACAAATTCCGAGAATGGCTAGAGTATTTTGGGAGCATTTATGGAGTGAAAGTGATTGCTGTTGACCCAAAATATACTTCTCAAAACTGCTCTAGTTGTGGTGAGAAAGTGGTCAAAACATTAAGCACCAGGACTCACAATTGTCCTCATTGCAGTTATATAGGTGACCGAGATGAGAACGCTGCAATCAATATCCTGTCTGCTGCATTGGAGCAATTAAAAACTACCCTGGGGCACAGGGAAAGTCACGCCTCTGGAGAGAATCCTCTCTGCCTAGCAGTGGAAACACCGCTAAGTAAGGGAACTCGTCGAAAGAGGAAACCCTCATAGCGATATGGGAATCCCCCGCTATACCCGTAGGGTTAGCGGCGGGAGGATGTCAAAAGTCTTCCCTCCTCGTTCCTTTGTTCCCCCTCCTCCTAGTGCGTTTTAGGCCAATTTAGTAATTGGTAATTGATAATTGGTAATTAGATTAGGATTACCAATTACTAAAATTTTGATTGAATTTTGCCGAGGTCACTAGTTGTTAAGGTTTGGGATTCAAGCTAATTTGATATTATGCCCTATTCCCTATTAATAATAATTTTATTTGGACAAGGAAGACCTTTCTCAAAGTTGCTAATATTAGAGAGTGTAGTTTCAGCAATGTTATGGAGGGCATCTTCAGTTAAAAAAGCTTGATGAGCAGTAATGATTACATTAGGAAATGTTAGTAAACGTTGAAAAATATCATCTTGAATGACTTCATTGGACAAATCCTCAAAAAACAAGTCAGATTCTCCCTCATAGACATCCAGAGCGATATAGCCAATTTTCTTGGACTTCAGGGCACCAATAATGGCTTTGGTATCAATCAATCCCCCTCGACTAGTATTAATTAGCATCACACCTGGTTTCATCTGCTCTAGAGCTTCGGAATTAATCAGATGATAGTTTTCAGTAGTTAAGGGACAATGTAGGGTGACAATATCAGAGATAGCAAAGAGTTCAGCTAGCTCTACATACTTGACTCCTAAAGCTTGACACTCCGGGTTTGGATAGGGATCATATGCAACTAATTGACACCCCATACCAGTGAGAATTTGGGCTACGATAACACCAATTTTACCAGTTCCCACGATGCCTACAGTTCGACCATGCATATCGAATCCCAAGAGTCCATCTAGGGAAAAATTTCCTTCTCGTACTCGAGAATAAGCACGATGTATCTTGCGATTCAGGGCTAGCATTAAGCCAATGGTATGTTCAGCGATCGCATAGGGGGAGTAAGCCGGAACACGCACTACTGTCATGTCCAATTCTGTCGCTTTTGTGACATCCACATTATTAAAACCAGCACAGCGTAGAGCAATCAGACGAGTTCCCTGTTCCGCCAGCTTTTCCAACACTTGTCCGTTGAGGGAATCATTAACAAAAACGCATACTGCTGGACATCCTGATGCCAAAATAGTCGTTTGAGTATCGAGGTGCGGTTCAAAAAAAGTTAATTCATGACCATATTGGGAATTAACAGCTTCCAGAAACTGTCGGTCGTAGACTTTGGTACTAAAGACAGCGACTTTCATAGATGTAATGCCAAAACCAGCTTAATTAAATTGTAGATAAAAATTTAAAGACTAGGTTTAAAGAAAAGGTTAATTCTCTGGTAAGCATTTAACAGTCAGCTATCAGGGGTCATGTAAATGCTTACCTTCTCTTTTATTTCTTTGAAGGAAGTTTAACACAGAGCAGTGGTAGAGATTGATACCAATTACCACAGTCTTAAATTAAGTTAAAGGATTAACAAATAATGAGTAGAGTGAGCTATAAACAATAGCTTGGATGCCTAGCAAAAATCATTGAGTCACATCTGGTTGCTTTGCAATCCGTTCATGATAGTTTTGATGCTCCCAGCTGTCAACAACACAGGAAGAATTAATCTTACCGATTGGATGACATTGTTTTGATGCAGAAAGCGAATGGGAGTTTCTCCAAGACCGTAATGGTGCGTTTTCCGTGATGGCGAGCAATGCCTTGACCGTAGGTCACGCGGGGCGCGTTCGCCATCACGGGTCGCACCTCTGCATCGCTGGATGAGGATTATTAATTATCGAAAAACGTAAATTTGTAAACCTCTTAAAGGAGATTTGTCCATGGCAACTGTCAAAGTGGGTATCAATGGATTTGGTCGTATCGGACGACTCGTATTCCGTGCTGCCCTCAACTACCCAGAAATCGAAGTGCTGGGCATTAATGACCTAGTTCCACCACAGACTATCGCCTATTTACTCAAATACGACTCAACCCATGGTCGTTTCAAGGGTACCGTAGAAGCTGAAGCTGATGGAATTGTGGTCAATGGCAATAAAATCCCCTGTGTCTCAATTAAAAACCCAGAGGAACTGCCTTGGACGAAACTCGGTGTGGAATATGTAGTAGAATCTACGGGTCTATTTACCACCTATGATGGGGCATCTAAGCATTTACAAGCGGGAGCGAAGCGGGTGGTAATCTCTGCTCCGACTAAAAACCCTGATTTGGTTCCCACCCTGTTGATGGGTGTCAATCACGATACCTATGACCCGGCTAAAGATAGTATCGTTTCCAATGCCAGTTGCACAACTAACTGTCTTGCTCCCATTGCTAAAGTGATTAATGACAATTTTGGGCTAGCGGAAGGGTTAATGACTACGGTCCATGCCATGACTGCTACCCAGCCAACGGTAGATGGTCCAAGCAAGAAAGACTTTCGGGGGGGGCGAAGTGCTGCTCAGAACATTATCCCCGCTTCTACGGGTGCGGCCAAAGCTGTCACGCTAGTGTTACCGGAACTGAAAGGTAAACTCACGGGGATGGCATTACGGGTACCAACACCGGATGTATCAGTGGTAGATTTGACCTTCAGGACTCAAAAGGCAACCAGCTACCCAGAGATTTGTGCAGCAATGAAGGCAGCGTCAGTTGGGGCGATGAAAGGAATTTTGGGTTATACAGAGGAGCCAGTGGTGTCCACCGATTTTCAAGGCGACCCTCATTCAAGCATTTTCGATGCTGGAGCGGGAATGGAACTTAATTCTAATTTCTTTAAAGTTGTCTGTTGGTACGACAATGAGTGGGGTTACTCTAACCGCATGATTGACCTGATGTTATCTATGGCAGCTAAAGGTTAGGGGTAAATAGCAGCTAGCCCAGGGAAAGGAAAAATCAGTAACTACTTTCCCTGACTAGAACCCGCAGAAGGGGAAGAGGGAGAACAGACTGGAAGAGACCGCAAGTTGGGAAAGACCAAACACAGGAGTAACAAGCGAGAGTTAGCCACCTAATTTATTGGGTGGCCGGGGAGCGTACCGGTATTTATACCGGCTCTCGTGTCATGGGAGCTGCTTTGTCCTACCCAAAGTTTCTAGAAATTCAGAAAGGCTTAAATTGGCTTCTTTAGCCATTTCTTTTAGTCCATTCCAGGCCGTTTCTGTAGTCATTACACTATAGGATTTTTTTCGCACACCATGCAAGCTCGGTCTTCCCACTTTTTTCTTGATTTTTTCTGGCATTTGCTTGACACATTAATTATCAGGGTATATAATTAATGTAGCACAACAAAAGGTCGATAGAATGTACGGATGTCAGCAGCACCTAATAACTACAACGACTGAGAATCAAGCATTCATAGAGTTCATCTGTTCGGAAGCCAACAAGTTAACAAATTGTGGCTTATATTATTGCCGTCAAATGTTGTTTAAGGTTGGCAAATACCTTAACAACGCGGAACTGGATAAGATAATGAAGACAAATGTCCACTTCAGGGCATTAAGATCTGCATGTGCTCAACAAACTTTACACGGAGTCATTGAGTCTTTCAAGTCTTACAAAGCTCTCAAGAAAAAGTATGACAAAGGGCAATTGACAGATAAGCCTAGAGTTCCAAAGTATCGTAAGAAAGGAGGGTTATCTGTAGTTAGCTATCCTGCCCGCTGGGTAAAGCTGGTAAAAGGTCAACTCAAATTTACCCTGGGAAAGCAAGTTAAAGCCTGGTTTGGCATTGATCACTTTCTACTACCTATGCCATCCAATATAGACTTCAAGTCAATTAAAGAGTATCGTTTTGTCCCCAGGAATGGCTGTTTTTATCTGGAGTTTGTATACGAGCGACCAAAACCAAAGCCGGTAACACCTACAGAGAATGTATTAGGTATCGACCCCGGCCTCAATAACTGGTTAACTTGCGTTTCTAATATTGGAAAATCTTTTATCGTAGATGGCAGAAAAGTCAAGTCACAAAACCAGTGGTACAATAAGCGAGTATCTGCAATCAAAAAAGGTAAACAATGGGACTATTGGGATGAAAAACTAGCATCTCTGACTGAAAGACGCAACTGTCAAATGCGCGACAACGTGAACAAAGCGGCTAGATTTGTTGTTAACTGGTGTATAAGACATCAAATCAGTATAGTCGTTTTCGGTTGGAACAAAAGGAATAAAGATGGTATCAATATTGGGAAGAAAAATAATCAGCAATTTGTTCAAATCCCTACCGCTAAATTAAAAAATAGAATTGAGCAGCTATGTATTGAGTACGGTATTAAATTTATTGAGACTGAAGAGAGCTATACCAGCAAGGCAAGTTTTCTAGATAATGATTTTCTACCTACGCTTGGTGGGAAACCCAAGGGGTGGAAAGAATCTGGAAGGCGAGTAAAGCGTGGACTTTATAGGTCTCGAAAAGGTGAATTAATTAACGCCGACTGTAATGGGGCTGGTAACATCCTCAGGAAAGTAGAGACACAGCTAGGGTTTCCCCTAGCCAAGGTCTGTAGAGCAGTTTTGAGCCTGCCACAACGATACAGATTAGATTCACTTTCTAAATCGTATCGTGAAGCAACTTCACGCAGAGGTGCGACCCCGTAATTTAATTCTTCAAACGGAAAGCGCACCAAGCGCGGTTTTAACCCGCGAAGTGAAATCCGCTTAGAATCCCTGTGCTTTCAAGCCAGGGAGAGTTCAATTTCTCGTATCCGGTGAAATAGAAAAGCAGATGCGATTGACCGTAGGTCACGCGGGGCGCGTTCGCATCTGCTGAGTCGGTTTGAGATTAATGAATTATTGGTGATTAAGTAAAGGAAAGTATTTTCCTTGCCGATACTCCCAAGTTATGCCCTCGGGATCCCGAGAGCGACTCCACTGACTGAAGTTTGGCTCAGTGCGCATCCTCTTGAGTAACCTGTCCCCACAACGGAAGCGATCGCACATTTGTTTGACACTGTAGGGTTCTACTGAAATACTCTGGGATGACCCATTAGTGGTGGCAGTAGTCTCATCGCTATCAGGTTCAAAGGTGGCTGATGATTCTTGATTAACCTGATTAAGCTGATCAACTAAAGGAAAATATTTTCCTTGCCGATACTCCCAAGTGATGCCCTCGGGATCCCGAGAGCGACTCCACTGGCTGAAGTTGGGCTCAGTGCGCATCCTCTTGAGTAACCTATCCCCGCACCGGAAGCGATCGCACATCTGTTTGACACTGTAGGGTTTTACTAAAAAACCTTGCGATAACCCATTAGTAGTGGGAGTAGTATCCTCTATTTCAGGTTCAAAGGTGTCTGATGATTCTTGATTAACCTGATTAAGCTGATCAACTAAAGGAAAATATTTTCCTTTCCGATACTCCCAAGTGATGCCCTCGGGATCACGAGAGCGACTCCACTGGCTGAAGTTGGGCTCAGTGCGCATCCTCTTGAGTAATCTGTCCCCACAACGGAAGCGATCGCAGATCTGTTTGACACTGTAGGGTTTTACTAAAAAACCTTGCGATAACCCATTAGTAGTGGGGGTAGTATCCTCTATTTCAGGTTCAGAGGTGGCTGATGATTCTTGATTAACCTGATTAAGCTGATCAACTAAAGGAAAATATTTTCCTTGCCGATACTCCCAAGTGATGCCCTCGGGATCTCGAGAGCGACTCCACTGGCTGAAGTTTGGGTCAGTGCGCATCCTCTTGAGTAACCTGTCCCCGCACCGGAAGCGATCGCACATCTTCTTCACACTGTAGGGTTCTACTAAAATTAGCTCTGATGAAGATTTAGCAGGAGTAATCTTCTTTTGTCTATTAGTTCCAGAGGTAGCTGATGGAAATGCTGTGGTGACCTCGTCAGCTGGGAGAGCTTCGACGATATAATCTGCTAACGGCACCTCCTGGCTGTAAACCCCTTTAGTTGTGTGATACTTGATGATGCTTTCCCCGCTAAACCAATCTAGGGCTGTCCTCACAAAAAGCCACCCAGCTTGGGGAGACTTCTCCAGACATACTGGTGTCTTCTGGCCATTGGTAAGATTAACCAAGTTGTGTGTTGGCTTGAACATCCCCTTTTCGGGTATATACAGCTCATCTTGCTGACGTTTTCGTCTCGGACTACATTCGAGACAGTATTTAGGAGGCTTACCAGGATAGCACTCACGAGTAGTCATATGATTGCATTTCGGGCAAAAAAATGTAACTGGACGGGTATGAATCGTACGAGTGTGAGCACGCACGATAAAGGTTTGAGAAGGCATAAGTGTTCAACGTCTCATATAGTTATCTAGCAACAGTTATCAAGGAACCTGAGTGTGATATAGTTGTTCTGGTGCCGACAGCAATTCTAGGTATATCCCTAGGCACTGGCTACCGTAACTAGATCATCTCTATCATCTAGAGTAAGCATTTCTGCTGGTTTGATGATCTTAGGCAAAACTTCGTCAGCAATAAATAAACTCCTAAATAGTTAATACTGATCGCTTTTGCTGGCATCAGCTATTTTTGATAAAGTTCAGTATGCTGCTAACGTTAAACAATAGCAGATTCAGGCTAAATCCGTCAGACTACTAGAATTGAGATCAATATTTGATCGTGCGATCGCACAATCGCGACCTTGCATTTGTGAGCCGATTTCCAACTTTCCTAACCCTCCAAAGTCCGAACTGTCAGCACCTGGGGTGGTGTCGAATCCGGGGGATAGAGAAAATCCACCTCTAGCTGCCTAACTTCTTCAGGGGCTAAATTCAACGTCACCAATGGATGCCCTGGCTGTCCTCGTCGCTGCACTAAATGCACATAGCGCGTCTGAGCCTTTCGATCATCATCATCATAATTTATTCTGAGTGTACCCCGAAAGAACACGTTTTCAACCAGTGGGTTCAAAAACAGCAGTCGATCAGTACCCCCCTCATCCTTCAATGGCGTTTGCAGCGATACCGTCACCGTTTGGGGTTGATTAGTAGTATTCTTCAATGGCAAAGTTATATTGTATTCTACCCCATAATTACTGTGGGCAAAGTATGCCGTATCGGGATAGCGCCTTAACATCGGTGCACTTTGAATTTGCCCTGTACTCAGAGTAATCAGATGTAGAGTCCCCAGCACATAAGAATATCCCTGCCCTAGCTGAGGAATACTCAAATAGTTAACATTTGGATTATCTTGAATCAGCACTTGCCATTTAGAACCTTGGGAAACACCAGCCACCCGACCAAACACCGTCGGTTCTTGAGGTGGTTCGAGAGGAGTGGGTATCGGTCCACGGGGTTGAGCTAAGCCACCCGTATCCAGTAAGTGTTGCCATTCTGCTACCGTAGGTTCCCGATAGTTTCCATTGCCATCACGAGGGGCTTTCATCGCTAAGTTAGCCAGATAAACCATTCCATCACTCCGTAAGCGCATCATGGTAGAACGACCATTTGAAGCTGGTGATCGTTTAACTGGAATTGGCTGATTCATTAACATCTGGCTTTGTTTTGCCTTCAGCACCAGTTTGGCGGGAAATAGTTCTTGGAGAATTCCCCTGAGTACATCATTCATCGTCCGACTGCCAGGACCAGCATAGACTGTACCGTTGGGATTATCCACCATATCCGGCAACGAGATAAACGGTGCATCTGGGGTAGACAGATAACTCGCCCCTTGCAAGACCTCCACTGTAACAGGTGTGTCATTGGGATTATAAACTATCAATCCTTGGTAAAGGGGATGGGTTTCGGCCTGAGTCTCTGCTCTAGCAATATGGTGGGTAAAAATATCAAACCGTCCATTAAAGCCATAGTCAAGGTGGCCAGAAGGAACTTGTTTCCCTTCCGGTGAAAACGTAGACAGCAAAATTCCCTCACTTCTGACTAGTTCTGGACTATTGCTATTAAAGACAGGCACCTGATCCAATTGTCCTGGTAAACTACGAACATCATCAGGAGAAACGTCCACTCCAGCAATATACTGAGGTGGAACAGCATAGATGTTTAAGGCCCGACACAGCAAAGCCGCTACTTCACCACGGGTAGCACTCTGATTTGGCTTGACCTGTTTGAGATTGGGATAGTTAACCACAATAGTATTAATTGCTGCGGATGCGATCGCATTTTTAGCATATTGGGGAATCTGGCTAGCATCAGTAAAATACCGTCTGATAGTTCCATCGGGATCTGACGGGATAGGGAAATTCTTGGCTCCTGCTAAAACGGCGATCGCTTGCACTCGAGAAATGGACTCATTCGGTTTAAATCGTCTGCCAGGATAGCCCGAAAAAAATCTCCGCTTGTAGGCATCTTGAATCACATTCTTGGCCCAATGATTACTAGGTACGTCCAGAAAACGAATACCACCTCGTTGAATCGGCGCTGAGGGAAACGCATTCAGCATTAAGACAGCAAACTCAGCACGGGTAATCCTAGAATTAGGACGAAATTTACCATCCGGGTAACCACTGACCAACTTACGCTCCCGCAGTTGGTTGATACAATCTTTCGCCCAATGATTTTCCAGGTCAGGGAAAGTAGCGGTATTGGTCATCAGTAGTATGTAGTCTAAACTGCTTTAGTGTGGGCAACTAACTTGGAATTTTTTATTTCAAGCCCACGATCAGTTCTATTTCTGATATTGTTGCTCAATTAACCGGGGTGTTATCCCATGTAACAACATCCTCAACATAGTCCCTATCTACGTTGGTAACATACATTTAAGAATAAAACCATAAAAACTACGATTGGTTCAATGACTGACAATTCTCAAATCCAAGACCAACAAGAGGATTCGACCATAGACTCTTCCCAAGATAACCTAGAGGAAAAAGTTATCAAGTCCTCAGTTATAGAAACTATTCCGGTTGCTCCAGAGGGCTTTAAGTCTGGCTTTGTGGCGATTGTGGGACGCCCGAATGTGGGCAAATCCACACTGATGAATAAACTGGTAGGGCAAAAAATTGCCATCACTTCGCCAGTGGCTCAAACCACCCGAAATCGGCTGCGAGGTATCTTGACCAGACCGGAAGCTCAGTTGATTTTTGTAGATACGCCAGGGATTCACAAACCTCATCATCAACTGGGTAAGGTATTGGTGAAAAACGCCCAAATAGCCATTGAGTTAGTGGATGTGGTGCTGTTGGTGGTGGATAGTACAGTGGAGGCGGGAGGAGGCGATCGCTTTATTGTTGATCTACTGAGCCATACCAAGACACCAGTAATTTTGGGTGTTAACAAATCAGATATACAACCTCGCCAGAGTAGGGGAAAATCAATTGATGCTAGTTACGCTAAACTAGCTACTGCTCAAGGCTGGGAAGTCGTCAAATTTTCTGCCCTAACAGGTGATCACTTAGATCTATTGCAGCAGAAATTAATTGAATGCTTAGAACCAGGGCCATATTATTATCCCCCTGACTTCTTAACTGACCAGCCAGAACGGTTTATCATGGGGGAATTGATTCGAGAGCAAATCTTACTTCTAACTCGTGAGGAAGTACCCCACTCAGTTGCTATTACTATTGATTTAGTGGAGGAGCAACCAAAAATTACCCGTATTTTTGCTACGATTAATGTAGAGAGAGACTCCCAAAAAGGTATTTTAATTGGCAAAAAGGGTACTATGCTCAAACAAATTGGTACTGCGGCCCGCCAGCAACTTCAAAAGTTAGTTGCTGGTCAAGTTTACCTGGAATTGTTTGTGAAAGTAAAACCGAAATGGCGACAATCTCGCTTACGGTTATTAGAGTTAGGATATCGGGTGGAGAAGTAATAGTAAGTACGCTATATATAGCAATTCTACGACTTGTGAGGTACACAATTTATAAATTTTAGGGAACAGGGAACAGGGAACAGGGAACAGGGAAGAGATAAGAGGGAATAGGGATGGGCTGCATTAAGAGGTGCGACCCGTGGCGAATTTAATTCTTAATGGGTCAAGCGCACCTAAAAGGGAATCAACGTCAAATAAGACTGTACCTCATGAGTCCTATAAACTCTATATATCTAGCCTTTTTAGTTGATATGTTAACCTAGGATTGATATAAAAAGGGGACAGATAACAGGATATTTTAAAGAGCAAAATCAGCATTAATACTTTATAGTTACTACTTCATCCTTAACAATTAGTCTAAACGGCAAATACTTGTTCAACTGTCAAAGCTAACTCGGGAAATGTTTCTGATTCAATCTTTTTATTTCCTGTAAATTCAGTCAAATCATAAAACCCATCAACTAAACGCAAAACCGAGACCTTAGACTTTATTGGATCAACAATCCAATATTCAGGCACTTCCCGCACTGCGTATTCAGAACGCTTGTAGCGGTAATCATCTTGGGGATTACCTGCACTGACAATTTCTACTGCTAGTAGTGGTGCTGATTCCAGCACCGCTGATGACATGGAACGGATAGCTTGCCGCTGATTTTCTGAGATAATGACTAAATCAGGAATTCTAGATTTATTCTCAGCTGTGCGAACCCCAAGATTACCAGGCATAACAACCCAATCTACACTAACCCTCTCAATTTCTCTTCTCTTGGTGCGCGTTCACGCTTAGCTTTGAAAAAGCGCGGGGTCGCACCGGATCAAATTGCTTGAATAAAAAAAGCATAATCAGGGCATGTAGTCCACTAGCAGGTGGCATAGCAACAAGCTCTCGATTAACAAGCTCATACTTGTAGTCAGTTTGACACTCCCCGCCCGCTTATGGACGGGGATTCTTAGTTCCTCGACATGCCTTGTCTTGATGCAGTCGCTCATGGGGGAAACCCCCAAGACCGCGCTGCATCGCTAAAATTAGCTATCCGTCAA
>NZ_JAAHIG010000430.1:0-7057 GCF_010692305.1 Moorena sp. SIO4G3
ATATAGCTTGGTGCGTTGTAAATGAAACTTTGTTCTACCAACGGGGATATTGGTAATTGTAAATAGCTGGTTGAATTCAATATCAAACTGTTCTTTTAGGAACAGTTTATAATCCTGCTCCAACTTAACCTGATTAGGAGTCAGAGAAAACGTTTCACTCAGTGGCAAAGAGGGATTGTAGACCAAATCAAGAATTAAGTTGGGGTTTGTACCATAGCCCAACCGATTCAGCCATTGAATCGCCCGAATCGAATCATCGTAAACTCCCTTGCCGCGCATTTTATCTACATTATCTTCCAGATAACAAGGCAAAGAAGCTACTACTCGTAATTGGTGCTTAGCGAAATAGTCAGGTATATCCTCATATCCCGGTTCAAAATAAATGGTCAAATTTGACCGAACAATCACCTCCTTTCCAGTTTGGTAGGCTGCTTCAACTAATGGCTTAAAGCCATAGTTCATCTCTGGCGCACCACCAGTCAAGTCAACCGTATTAATTTGAGGAAACTGATGAATCAGGGTAATAAGCTGGTCACAAATTTCTGGAGAAAGTTCTTCAGTTCGTTTAGGACCAGCTTCCACATGGCAGTGACTACAAGCTAGATTACAACGCTTACCCAGATTAATTTGTAAAACCGTGATTGGGTGTTTACTTAAGGGAGATTGCAGTTTTTTGTGGAACGGTGTAACAGCTGAAACGTCTGTTTTAATCATAATTTAATTGCCTTGGCATTGTTAGAAGTATTAATTTTAAAGTGTGAATTATGTTAGCGTAGCGTCGGCTTCGCCGAAATTATTAATTCTAAAGTCTGAAGTCTAAATTACGATTTCGGATTTGGTAAGTGTTAAGTCTGTTCGCGTAGCGTCGGCTTCGCCGAAGTGTCAAGTATCAAGTAATATTTTGGATTGGTTAATATTTAATTTTACCATGGATTTGTTGATCAACAAATCCATGGTTTTTTATCCTTCAACCTACCCGATAATTGACACCTACTGCCAACACCCTTAATCCTTCATCTTTTATCCTTAATCCTTTATAATTTATCCTTCACCTCTAACAACAACCACCACCAACATAGTGCCAAGTTGAATCAGTGACTAAGATTTCTTCTGGATTCACCTTTCCTAATTTCGCGGCTGTTTTATCACAAACAGCGGCTGGCACACCACGGGAGAGGATGTGTCCCGCATTGTCATCAAAAAACTCTTCCGCGCCCATGTAAATTGCTGTCTTGCCAGTAAAAATGCATGGTCCATCTTCTGGGATCACAACTTTGAAAGAAACAGAATCCAGACTTTCCAGCAACAGGGGTTCTTCGAGGTTGTAGTTTTGGCAATCCAGAAGCCGATAGGGACGCTTTGCTCGAATTTCTACTTGACCAAAACCTGACCTGACCAAGTGTTGGACATAGGATTGATAAGTGAGCGCACCAGACAGACACATAGCTCGTAGCCGCTCATCTTCCTGTAGATGGGGTGGAATCGGACGAGTTGCAATCGGGTCACTCATTAACAGTCGTCCACCTGGTTTTAAGACTCGATAGGCTTCTTTGAGTGCCTTCATCAGGTCAGCCGGTTCAAAAATGTTGAATAGGCAATTCTGGGCAACCACATCTACAGAATCATCTGGCATCGGTAGGGCAAAGGCATCCCCTTCCCGAATTTCCACAAAACTCTGGTCAAACCAGGAATTGTCTTGAGCAGCAATCTTCAGGTTACGGGTAGCCGCCTCCCGCATGGCCTCGACTGGCTCAACAGCAATCACACCCCCTGGACGTTGGGAAAAATAAGCAAACTGTAACGCCTCCAATCCACCACCAACACCGACATAGAGGACAGTTGGCTGATTGCTGAGTTCGGTGGGATGTACCGTAGTACCGCAACCATAATTCATATCCGCCATCAATGGAGGAATTTTCAGTCCTGGCAGTTGTAAGGGGCTACTTTGGACACAACACAAACCAACTTGGGGTGTTTGGGCGACTTCAGAATAAAATTCAGCAGTTGTTTCGAGATAGGTCATCTGAATCCTTTACTTGGCAAAGATGGTAATGCTATTGATAGTAGGGTGGAAATTGAAAACTAATTCTGAACCAGTATAGTTCCTCAGTTGAGCTTTAATGCTACAAAATTCATGTATCTTCTGATACCAAATCCCGGTTCAAAACCCCGTTGATTATTTTGATCGTCTAGTCAGCGAAGTGCGGACTTTGTCATCTTCAAGAAGGCTTCGCCTATGTCTAGCCGCGATTTATTCTTGGTTTAAGCTACAGGAAAGCTATAATAGCTGATCTGGAATTAACGCTGGTTGCAGGCTTTTAATCCAATTTGTCTTCAGGCAAGGAAGGGGACAATCCCTTGCCTAACCCTTAGATGCTATTAAACTCATGCCAGATGAATTTTTCGAGTAGTACACCATGAATTTTTACTGAGATTATCACGGGATCGCTCATCCTTAGGGTATAGGATGCTCGGGTAATCAATGGGGGGTAGGGGGTAGGGTGACCGGGTGTGGGGACAAGTTATAGTAGTAGATTGGACTTTGGTAACTCTGGTGAGTGTGGATTATTCTACGAGTGATTAACCAGACTTGATCTAAGACAGAAACTATAGTGTCCACTCAACACTGCCAATCAGCTCTGAGCATAAGAGTATGGTAGAAAGAGCTACCTAAGGAATCAGGGAGTTGATCAATGTCGAAAAACCAGTATGCAGAACGCCTCAGACAACAAGAGAGAGTTTACCTCAAGCGTGTTGCTGATTACTCTTCACTACAGTCGATACCAGAAATTTGGCCCCTTGCTGCCCAACGCTTTGGGTCAATCATTGCTCTGCAAGACCCTCACGCTGTGGGAGCTCATGGTGCTCCAGCCTCGACCCTGACCTATACCCAGTTGCACGAGCAAATCGAGCAATTTGCGGCTGGATTACAATCTCTAGGTTTCCAGCCAAAACTCGATGAGAAGGGTATTCCTACCCGAATTGCGTTATTTGCTGATAACTCTCCTCGATGGCTAGTTGCCGATCAGGGACTCATGAGTGCAGGAGCAGTAAATGTGGTGCGCTCAGGTCAAGCAGAACGGCAGGAATTGCTTTATATTCTCGAAGATAGCGGTAGCACTGCTGTGGTGCTAGAAAACCTCAAAACTTTGGAAAAATTTGGCGATCGCTTGGATGGGCTACCCATTGAATTAGTGATTCTCCTTTCTGAAGAACAACCACTATCGACCGGATCATCCCGACAAATTGTTAACTATACTCAACTCATGGAAGCCGGGGCATCTCGGTCTCTTACCAAAGCTAACCACAACCGGGAAACCTTGGCAACTCTGCTCTATACCTCTGGTACCACAGGTAAACCCAAAGGGGTGATGCTGAGCCATGGTAATCTCCTGCATCAGGTCAACAGCCTTGGTACAGTAATAGAAATCGAAAAAGGCGCTCGCGTTCTTTCTATCCTGCCTACCTGGCACGCCTACGAACGCTCAGCGGAGTATTTTCTATTATCTCAGGGTTCCACCCAGATTTACACCAACCTGCGCCATGTCAAAAAAGACCTTAAAACCTTCAAACCTAACTTTATGGTCGGAGTACCCCGACTGTGGGAATCGATCTATGAGGGGGTGCAAAAGCAGTTTCGTGAGCAACCGGAAGGTAAGCAGAAATTAGTCCAAAACCTGCTAGGGATCAGTCAACGCTACATTGATGCACGGCGGCTTGCTCAGGGGTTGACCTTAGATAATTTAAATCCTTCACCAATCCAAAAACTATTGGCCACAGTGCAAGCTTCCTATTTATGGCCGGTTCATCAATTGGCTAATAAACTAGTTTATCAAAAAGTCCGGGAAGCCACTGGGGGAGAAATCAAGCAAGTCATTAGTGGTGGGGGTTCCTTAGCTCGCCACTTGGATAACTTCTTTGAGATTATTGGTGTCGAAGTCCTAGTCGGCTATGGGTTAACCGAAACCTCTCCCGTTACTAATGCTAGGCGTTCGTATCGTAACCTGCGTTTTAGTGCTGGACTACCTTTACCGGACACTCAAATCCGGATTGTTGACCCTAAGACTCATCAGCCTTTACCCCAAGGTCAACGAGGGTTGGTGATGGTAAAAGGACCACAGGTGATGCAGGAATATTATCACAAACCAGAAGCTACCGCTAAGGCAATTGATCCAGACCGGTGGTTTAATACAGGGGATTTAGGTTGGGTTACCCCCCAGAATGATTTAGTCCTAACTGGCAGAGCCAAAGATACTATAGTTCTCACCAATGGGGAAAATATCGAACCACAACCGATAGAAGATGCTTGTCTGCGCAGTGCTTACATTGACCAGATTATGCTGGTGGGTCAAGACCAAAAGGCATTGGGTGCTTTAATAGTACCAAATCTAGATGCCTTGCAAGGGTGGGCAGCGGCTCAAAATCTTCCCCTTGACGTATCAGCTCCAGATGTTGATTTAAATATTAAAGAGCTTCAGAGGTTATACCGAACTGAATTAAACCGAGAAGTCAAAAATCGCCCAGGTTATCGGCCAGATGACCGTATTAGCACCTTTAGGCTGATTATAGAGCCGTTTTCCCAGGAAAATGGCATGATGACTCAAACCTTTAAAATCCGACGACCTGTAGTCACCGAACGCTATCGCGCTATCATTGACGGGATGTTTGCGTGAAGTACCCCAACCTGCTTGACCAAAGGCCATGGGATTGCTCCCATTCTCAGGTCAATTCAGGGACGGTCTTATTCCTCTTATCGGCTAAACCGACGCTACGCGAACGGGTTTCCCGCGCGCGTCCCCGACGCCTAAACCAGAGGAGCTTTTGAATGGCCGGGGAACCCGGCCATTCAAAATATCGCCTGCTGGAATTGGTCGTTGACGAGGCGTCCACAGGCAGACATCCGCCTTCTATCGACGTATAACTTTTACGACACACTTACCATGGAATTACAGCTCTATGGCTAACCAGCCGGGGCAAGTCTCTTCAGGGAGACGAAACCTTAGAATAAGGCAGCCTTAATCATAAAGTTTTAACCAAAGGTGCGCTTTCCGTTCTCCGTAGGAGACGCGGGGCGCGAACGGCAAATTAAATTCGCAACGGGTCTTGAAGTTACCGTAAGTGTAGGGTCGCCTTAATACAATAGTTTTAACCGTTTTCCTCATAGCCAGTCACCTATAAAGGCGACCCTACACGCTTGGCGCGCGTCTGGGGCACCTCTTTTACCCATAGCTGACCAACCATAAAGGCGGCCTTATTCTTGCGGTAACTTCTGACCTTGAGCTGGAGCTAGTACTTTGTACACCTTTGATAAGGTAGTTTTTTAGTCACTCAGGCGGGTCACTGACCAAGTAGATTATATCACGAATCGTCGTAATTTGTCTATATTTGTTATCCTAATGAGGTACAAAGTATTGTTTACCTCTTACCTCTTGCCTCTTGCCTCTTGCCTTCCCCTCCTGGAAGCAGGGCTGTTTCAAAGTGTAATAAGTTAACGATTATTGGAGATAGGGGAATAAGGGGATAGGTGGATAGGTAAATACCGCCAAATTTACCTAAAAATCCCCCAATAATGCCCTTAAAATCTGGCGAATTAGTCTGGTTCAATCAACTGAAATGACTAACAATTGGTGATTCGGCCAAAGAGGATGCTTAGATAAATTTGGCCAAAATCGCGACTATTCGCGCTCCTTTTCTCCCCATCTCCCCATCCCCCCATCCCCCCATCTATTTTTGGCGAGAATGAAACAGCCCTGCCCTCCTGGAAGGGGTTAGGGGTGGGTTCCTATTCCCTGTTCCCTGTTCCCTGTTCCCTGTTCCCTGTTCCCTAAAACCCAGAACTCTGTACCTCACCGAATTGAAAACAGTTATAGTCTCGCTATCCATCCCCACCTTCAAAGAAGGTGGGGAATTCCGCGAGTTTCTGTTAAAACGTTAGAAGGTTTAGAGGTGCGGGCCTCGAACCTTGAGACTGAACCTCAATCTTCTTTTTAAGAATTATTGAGCAATATCACCAGTCAAACTCTCAATCCCTCAAACTTAGATAGTGGAACGCATATGGACGACTCTAATAAGAACTTACTCTTGAAACGGCCAATTAATATCAAAGCCATCGTTACCCCTCGATGGAAGGAAGAGGTTCAGCAACAACTACAAAATCAAATCAACCAAATCGACGGGCAACTGCAACAGATTGATATCCAGGGACAAAAAGCGATCGCTGAGATTAAAAAGCAGAGCATGGATCCTCCTGGTCCTCAGGTATCGCAACAAATTGAAAGTATTCAAATGCAGGTTAATCAAAAGAAAAGTGAACTGCTAGACCAGAAAAACCAGCAACTTCAGCAACTACAACAAGTCCAAACCCTCGAACTCGACCAGGAAGTTAGTCAAGGTCAGCTAGAAAGCTTCTTCAGGGTGGAAGAGGGAGATAACCTAGTCAAAAAGATGAACGTGGAAATTCTGCTGCGGGATGGGGTTATCGAAGAAATTCGTGGTGATATTTAACCGAAACACAAGACATGAATAGACACGGATAGACAGATCAGCAACTATCTGTCTATCCGTGTTTAAAAAACTGTGTATTGTCTTTCACCCCTTTGCCATTGACCCAGCCATTATTGGCAAAATTCCGTTGACCAATCTTGATGACCCCGTCCCTCTCGACAGGTAAACTGTTGACCAGCCCACATCACCTGCCACTGTTTGCCAGTTTGGGCTGATTTGTTGGGGGATAACTCAATACGATACCGGATGCCACGTACAGAGTCATCCGGTAAACCCGTTTGAGTGATGGTGACTACCGCTTGATCAGGTTTAGGATAATCTACCTTGACCTGTTGATCGAAGTTTCCTTCAATCAACTGTGATTGGTTTTGACCAAAGGTAGATAATGCGATCGCTTTTGGATCGGCACCAATCAGTTGATCAGGTGTTGCCTTATTGGCTAGGTCAATGGCTTTGTAGTCTTCTCGCTTGGTCTCGACATTAGCAGGAGACTCAGTTGGTTTGGGTTCAGGGGGTTTGCTAATCTGAGTGCTTGCAATCTGATTAGCAAACA
>NZ_JAAHIG010000431.1:0-7047 GCF_010692305.1 Moorena sp. SIO4G3
GACAGGGGTAGAGTTGGCAGGAGCTTTAATTGAGTTAATTACAGATACCTTAGCTAAAGACTATCGGGAACTTGATTTAAAACAAGTAAAAGTAATCTTAATTCATTCAGGAAATAGATTGCTTGCTGATTTTCCCGATCATTTAGGAGACTACACTGAGCAAGCCCTATGCCGTCGGGGAGTTCAAATTCATTTTAAAACTCGTGTTACTTCGGTCATGCCTGGAGCGATTGAATTAGAAGAGGGTTCGATAATTGAAACAGGCACTATTATTTGGGCTGTAGGAGTAAAAGCTAATCTTCCTGTAGACTCTGACAAGTTAGCTACAGCTAGGAAAGATCAAGTTTGTGTGCGCTCAACTTTGCAATTATTAGAACATCCAGAAGTCTATGCTGTGGGAGATGTTGCCTATGTTAAGCAAGACGACAAAGCACTTTTAGGTATTGCACCTGAAGCTTTACAGCAAGGAACGGCAGTCGCTAGTAATCTCAAACGACAGTTTGGAGGATTATCTCTCAAACCTTTTAATTATTTCAACAAGGGAACAGCAGCAATTATTGCTCGCAATGCAGGAGTAGCTTATCTGTTTGGCAGAATTTCCTTAAAAGGCTGGTTAGCTTGGCTGTTATGGTTAGGTATCCATTTATATTATCTTCCCGGTTTATCAAATCGTTTAACTGTTTTGGGTAGTTGGATTAGAGATTATCTGACAGGAGAACGCAACGTACGCCAAATTTTCTCTGTGTCTAGCGCTACCAAACTCACTTTTTCCGACATACGGTAACCAGGGTAAACGCATCTTGCTCGTTAACCAGGCATAGTTCTGAATAAACCCTGCCTTGTATTGATACAAAGCATGCATCAATACAAGGCAAATCAAAAAACTTGTTGGTTGCTAGGATATAATAAAATACCTAACAGTTCTGTTTAGTTGTTTTTGATTTTAAGGGCCTCCCCTAAGGAATGCTTAGCAACGGAACTGACCCAAGGAGTCTGGACTTACGTAAAAGCCTTTGTCCTTAAAGTCAGAAAACATTGGACACACTGAATTAGGATTACCTGCGGTCTCATACATTTCTTCGTTAGCACAGCCTTCTAATAAACACTCTTCAGAATAGCTTCTGTAGAGGTCATTTAATTCACCATTACTACATCCTTCATTGTTGCACTCCTCATTCCAGTTTGCAAAAGCAGCTGGAGTGAGCGCAAAGAAGCCTACCATTAAGAAGACCATTCCAAAAATGAGAATGTCAGAAAGCATGCGCTTTAGACCACCAAAAACTTGGTTATTCATTGTTACTGTTTCCTTTAGAATCCAATTGCCGGCTTTCCCAGAAAGTTATCATAAACAATCTAGGATTCCTGTACCATGGTTTGCCATAAAATATCCTAGTATTTCGACGAATATAGAATACTTTTTTAGCTACCAGAGAAACCCTACAGGTTTTTTTTTATTTTGTCAAGATAGGTCTATGTTTTTGTAATATTTATTAACTTTATGGTGTATTAAAGAAGCTATAAGGTAGACTTAATCAGGAGGCTGGGGGAAAAGAACAAATTACGATAACAAATGAACTCCTTGACAAAGGGATCTGAGGGGGTGACATGAGCCCTAACAAGCTTAGTATATAAGGCTTTGATGCGAATAAACTCATGGAATATAAAGTCCCAAATTAACCCTCAATTCATTGTCTTGATGCAGTCGCTCATGGGGGAAACCACGGCAGTTGCTCATGGGGGGAACCCCCTTTGGCGGCACTGCATCGCTAAGTAACTTATGGACTTAAATTATTACCCAGTAATGATTTCAGCTTCCATGTCACCCCCCCAGACCGAGGAGACTATCAAAATATTCCCACTTTACTCTCAATTAACTCTGAGGGTAACTCTTCAAGAAACTGAGAAGGGTTAGCTGGTTCCCGATTCCCATAAAAGCGGCGCTCATGAGCATGGGACAAAAACAGTTGTTCCTGAGCGCGAGTAATCCCTACATAACACAAACGCCGTTCTTCCTCCAACGCGACAGGATCTCTGAGACTACGACTGTGAGGAAACAGTCCTTGCTCTAGGCCGACTAGAAAGACAATCGGAAATTCTAGCCCTTTAGCAGAGTGAAGGGTCATTAAAGAAACTGCTTTTTTGCCCTCTTCGAGGTTATCCATGTCAGAGGCAAGAGTTGCATTAGCAAGAAACCCTTCTAAGCTCGTTTCTTCGTTTTCTTCTTGAAATTGCTGGACTGCATTAAACAATTCTACAATATTTTCCAATCGATTCTCAGCTTCTTCAGTACCTTTGTTTCTTAAATCGCCAATATAACCAGACTCTTCCATAATCCCTTTTAGAATCTCCAATGCCGATCGCTCTTCCAATTGCTGCTGCCATTGAGACATAAGCTGAGCAAATTTCTTTACTGCTTTAGCTGATCGTCCAGCAAATGTATGAACTGAGGTCTCATCACTGATAATTTCCCACAGAGGAACTCCTAATTCTTGGGCAGCTGCAACCAGATTGTTAATGGTAGTTTGTCCAATACCTCGTCGAGGAGTATTGATAATGCGCAATAGACTAACAGTATCGGATGGGTTTGCGATCGCTCTGAGGTAAGCCAGAGAATCTTTAATTTCTTTACGGTCATAGAACTTTAACCCACCAACTACAGTATAGAGAATATCCGCTCTGATCAAGACATCTTCAAAGGCACGGGATTGAGCATTAGTACGATAAAGAATAGCAAAACTGCCTCCATCGATTTCTGGATTTTGTCGTTTTAGCTGGATAATTTTACTGACTACAAACTGAGCTTCTTCCAATTCGTCATCAGCGCTATAACAATAGATTTTTTCCCCGATACCCCGTGTTGCTCGCAGAACTTTATCAATCCGCTGGGTATTCTTTTCGATCAGGTGGTTAGCAGCTTGAAGAATATTTTCCCTAGAGCGATAGTTTTCTTCTAGCTTGACCATAGTGCGAGTATCTTGGTCCGGTAAACCGTCACCAAAGTCTTGCTGAAAACCCAGAAGGATGGTGAAGTCTGCCATTCGGAAACTGTAGATAGAGTTATGAGTAAGCAATCCATCGCTAAAGTAGACATGGTGCTTCTCTACCTCTAGGCTATACACCAAGCCACTGTATTCCTGACGCTGAATCCTAATTGGTTTCCAAACCACTGTTTTGCCACCCTGATAGACGGCTATATCCATCAGTTCTGGTAATAAATTAATTGCTGCTAGCTCGATAGTACTTTTCCCTCGTCCGCCTTGATAGGCAATGTCAGGCCTGTAAATTGGGTAGTTTGGGTTGAGTCCAAAGTCTTGAAGACAGGAAATTCCCCGTTCTGGTAACACATCACTCAGTGCATTAAATAACTGCTCCAGCATCTGACGAGTGTACTCAGTGGCACCATTAATTGGTTCAAACGGGGCAGTGGGAATACCATAGCGAGCGGCAATATAAGAGACTTTGAAGGAAGCTTCTATCCGATTGTCAGTTACCACGAGAATCCAAGCGGCATCTGCTTTCTCAACCCTGGCTCGATAGCCTAACTGAAATCCACCATCGCTTTTAAATAGCTTGCACCATCCGACTCGGTACCACTGACCTCGGCGGATTAGGTAGACAACATGAGTCTTTTCCTTAGCTTGCTGATTCCACCGGATTGGCCATCGATGGTTTGGTGTGGAGCGAGTAGTTTGGCTATCAACCGTTACCTCAATCAGATGGCCACTAAAAGGACGACTGGCTTTGTTGAAACGATAACCTTCCACTCTGCCAACTACTGCGGAAGAAAGAGGGTTATAGCTGACTAACCGATGTTGATTTGGGTCTAGTGCTTCGATTGGGACATATCCCTCTGTAGTCAGTACTTGAGTACCTGGTGGCTGACACTGGTCTGCATCCCCTACTACAAAAACTGAGCGATTCTGCCAATCCCACTGACTCTTTCGAGTTTCGCCCTTGGTAGTCAACAAGCGAATCAGTTCATACTGAATCCGATTGGTATCTTGATACTCATCGACTAAAATGTGATAAAATTGCTGATGCCAGTAGCTTAAGACCGACTCATTCTGTTGGAATAGCCTCATTGGCACTAAGATGAGGTCATCAAAGTCCAAAGCATTGTTAGCAGCTAATTGCTCTTGGTAGTGACTATAGACATCAGCAATCACTCGTCCCCGGAAATTCGACTGTTCTAGCTCAAACTGCTGGGGAGATAAACCGCGATTTTTGGCATTGCTGATGGCATAGCGCACAGAACGGGGGTTAAATTTGTGGTCATCAAGATTTAAGGTTTGAGTGACAATGGTTTTAACCACGGTCTGGGCATCGGATTCGTCAAAGATGGAAAAGTTCCGATTCCACTTCCGTCCCTGATCATCTTGGTATTTATTGATATCGAAGCGGAGAATCCGAGCAAACAGACTGTGGAAGGTGCCAATCCACAACGGTTTGGTGATGGTTCTGTAAACACGCGATCGCAACTGGGTTTGTTGGTCTTCTGGCAGAAGCTCCAACCGTTGACCATACTTCTGTTCCGCCAGCTGCTGAGCAAATATTTGCTCAATCCGCCCTTTCATTTCCCGTGCGGCTTTGTTAGTGAACGTCACCGCTAAGATATTTTCTGGTGAGACCTTGTGTTTGAGAATTAGATTAGCAATGCGATAGGTCAAGGCTCGGGTTTTGCCAGACCCAGCACCAGCAACAACTAACAACGGACCGCAGAAATGTTCAACAGCTTGAAGTTGGGAAGGGTTGAGGTGGCTCAGGAAATCAGGGGTTGTACTCATAGGGGCGGATAAAATGCGATCGCAGATCTATCTAGATCTATTTATCTTATAGCTGAGGCTATTCTAATGTTTAGTTTTTCGAGTGTGATTCTAAATATCCGATGACCTAGCAGCGCTCAATGCTTAATGAAAACTTTCCCGATTCACGATTCCTGATTCACGATTCCTGATTCACGATTCCCGATTCACGATTCACGATTCCCGATTCCCGATTCCCGATTCCCGATTCCCTACTCCCGATTCTTGACTCGATGGTTTACACACGCCCCCTCGCTCGCTTAATTGAAGAGCTACAACGCCTGCCTGGAGTTGGTCCAAAGACTGCTCAACGACTAGCCCTTCATATCCTCAAGCGTCCAACACCGGAAGTCAAAGCCCTAGCGCAAGCGTTGATGGAAGCCAAACAACAAGTTGGTTTCTGTAGAGTATGCTTTCACTTGTCTGCTGAACCGGTCTGCCAAATTTGCCGCAATTCCAACCGGGACGAGAAGACTATCTGTGTAGTTGCCGACTCAAGGGATGTGATTGCCATCGAAAAAACCCGCGAGTACCGAGGTAAATACCACGTTCTCGGAGGCGTGATCTCCCCCATGGATGGCATTGGTCCAGAACAACTCCATATCCAGCAACTTGTACAACGAGTCAGCCAGAAAACGATTCAAGAAGTGATTTTAGCCATCAATCCCAGTGTAGAAGGGGAGACAACCACACTATATATAGGTCAACTGATCAGGCCGTTTACCAAAGTGACCCGGATTGCCTTTGGTTTACCCATGGGCGGAGACCTAGAATATGCAGATGAAGTCACCCTAGCTAGAGCCTTAGAAGGACGCCGTGAGTTAGAGTAATTGGGCTAAGAATTAGTAAAGGATGAAGTATCAAGTGGGAAGATATTTCATCCTCGATCTTTCCATAAACTACTTCAACTTTTGCTTAATAAACGTCACCAGCTGACCTAACTGTTTCTTTAAGGCATCAATTTCCTTCTGCATTTTGGCAACCTTTGCCTTCAACTGTGCAATTTCCTGAGCTGATGCGACTGACGACTCAGCGGTAGCTGCACTAACTGCTGCTGGTGCAGGAGTTGCTGGTCGCTTCTTAGCCTTTTGCATAGATTCTTTGATAGCATCCGTCAGCTGCTTTTTATTAAAAGGCTTTTCAATAAAGGAAAAATACTTAAAAGGTTCTTTGATTTTAGCAGTTACCTCTTCTTTTCGTCCTGACATTAATACCAGAGGAATTCTTTGTAATTTAGGCTCACTTTGAAGTTTCTCAAAAATCTCCAATCCACTCATTTTTGGCAGGATAAAATCTAACATGATAAAGTTAGGTTCTTCCTGGTAAATTAAATTAATTCCCTCCACCCCATCTTTAGCTTCGAGGACTTCAAAACCCGGAGGTAACATCTCTTTGACACGCTTGCGGATTACCGTACTATCATCGATTACCAGGATTTTATGACTTGCCACGACTGACTCCTTTCCAAGGTAGTTTGAGGTAATTTTAAAAAAACAAATGTTGAATGAAGCGACTGTCGCCGACTCCAGAGGCTAATGTGGACACCCTAACTTAGGAGCAGGGGAGTACCAGTTTGCCTAGCGATGATCGACAAGTCACGACCTACCCAACTAAGATAACTCAGCCCTATCAATCTATAGCCATGCCCAGATAAAAAGGTGTGGGAGATATGACAACCTATCCCTATAGCAAAGGGAACAGCGGATCTGGGAGTAGGGAACAGGGAGTAGGGAACAGAGAACAAACATTCTCTCAATTGATTTAGGATTGCTATAGTTAGTGCCATTCTAGGGTAAGACCCTACACCCGTTCAGGGTGAACGGGTGTTAAGGCTCTGCTGGTCCGGTGTTATGCACCTCAAGTAGCGTGGCCTAAGGCCAATCGGATTCCGATGCAAAGTACTTGATATGGCTCAGTTATGGAAATTCCCACAAGCCAAAACCCCGCGTTTTAAACCACCGGATGTAGGCTCGCTGCGACTTTAGTCGCCTAGACACAATTTTGCCAAAAAAGGTTGACAATACCTGCGCGCTAGAGTATTATTTAGATATGGGTACAGGCTGCAAATCCGAGGCGCAACCGGGAGAGAGACCCGCCACTGCTTGACCTTAAAGAAGAGTGCGGCTCGTTCTAAGTAGGAGCCTCCTGAGATAGGAGGGGTATGACTTAGGGGAATCGCGGGAAAAACCCGAATTTCTAACTGTTTAACGGATGGTGGTGAAAGTCCACCCCATTAAGAGATATG
>NZ_JAAHIG010000432.1:0-7043 GCF_010692305.1 Moorena sp. SIO4G3
TTAAATCCCCCTTAATAAGGGGGATTTAGGGGGATCCCTTTGTACCTCATGGGTATAAGATTAGCTATAAGCTGATAGCTAATAGCTAATCAAGAAATCTTCGGACTACTAAAGGCACCACCTTTACAAAACACACTATTGCGGAGAAAATCAGTAAGTAACTGGGGCGGCTCAAGATTGGGCTTACCTTGAACCACTCGACGCAATTGCCACAATAAATAACTAGAAGCCCAGGTATGATCGGCTAGAGCAGCGTAAAACCAACCATAATTTTTGAGGAAATACCGTCGCCGAGAATCAAAGACATACTGGGGTCGGCGTTTGGGTGGACGCTTGGTGTCGGTAACACCTGAACTTTGCCCAACTAAGTGGACTACGCGACTTTCAGGGACATACCAGCATTCCCAGCCAGCTCTCTGGGCTTGCAGGCAAAAGTCCATTTCTTCGTAATACATGAAATAAGCTTCATCGATCAGGCCAACCTGCTCAAACACTTCCCGACGAATAATCATACTTGCCCCAGCTACCCAATCCGTTGGACAGGGTTGATCAGGAATCGGTGGCCAAACTACCCACTTCGATAATAATGTCGATACGATACCGAGACGCAAACCAGAATCTAGCTCACTGAGGACGGTATGAAACCGAAATGCTGAACACTGAGGGGTACTGTCAGGCTCTTCCAGGCGAGACCCAGCAATACCCACCTGGGGATGGTCACTCATAAACTCCACCAGGGTTTTGATGGCTCTAGGACGAACAATGGTGTCTGGATTGAGCAACAACACATAATCCGGTGGCTGATTAGACGTCAGGGCTGGGCGGATCACAGCATTATTGCCAAAGGCAAATCCACCATTGTGCTCTAGTGCCATCACCGATGCCCAACTACCCCAGTTTTCGTTTGCGATCGCATTTTTAATGGCAACAGCCGATCCATCCCCAGAGGCATTATCTGCCACTACTACCGTAGTATTCGATAAACCTGGGATTTCATCCGCTAGAGAGCGTAAGCAGTCTATAGTTAAACTAGGGGTTTTGTAGTTAACAATTACTATAAGTAAAGAATTTATGGTATTCTTTTTTACTTCATTAGACATAACTAAATTTTGATATTTATTTACCTTATAAAAAAATAATTAATTGTTATACCAAAGGGAACAGGGAACAGGGAACAGGGAACAGGGAACAGGGAACAGGGAACAGGGAACAGGGAGTAGGGAGTAGGGAGTAGGGAGTAGGGAAAAAAAATCATCCTCATTCATTTAGTATTACTATTAATAGTTTTTGTATATATTAATTACTATAGGTTTTTTAATAGTTATATTTTATACATATCTACACATATTTTTTGGAACCAATTACTAATTTTTATATTCCCTGTTCCCTGTTCCCTGTTCCCTGCTCCCTGTTCCCTACTCCCTATTCCCTATTCCCTATTCCCTATTCCCTACTCCCTACTCCCTACTCCCTACTCCCTACTCCCTACTCCCTGCTATATCATCCCTAATTCCGTTGAACTTGTCTTCGTTGATTCCGATTTTGATTCCGATTTTGATTCCGAGAACGCTGGGGTGCCAATGCAGGGGCTTTTTTCACCTTATTGGTTGTAGGTTCTTTGACCACCAATCCTGATAGTCCTCCACAAGCCAATACAAAGACTGGATTACCATGGGCATTGAGCATAAATTCCACCATGTACAACGCTACAGCCACGGTCAGCACCGCCACTGGTGCCGCTTGCCGCTTTGGCCACAACTCCGCTGGACAACGGAACCAAAACATAGTCAACACCGGCATTAGTAAGGATGTGGTCAGGCTGGCTAGTCCAACGGTACCAGTTTCACCAAAGGCAATAATCCACAAACTATCTGGAACTGTAACTTGCTCACCGTTGTCATTAAATATCAGACTTCTTCCCCATCCTCCCCAGCCAAACACGATCCGTTCCCGTGCTTTATCTACAAGTAACTCTTCATTATCAAATCTAAACTGTAAGGATTGGATACGTTCTTCAGGAACTACATTCGATACATTTGAGATAATCTGATCACTAACGTAGGTTTCAGTCTGTGAGTTAATGTATAAGTAAGAACAAATAAGCCCAATTAGGAGAAAGACTGGCAAAGCAGTGCGAAAATGCTTGCCAAAAAACAAGATGCCAACTCCTAAGAGTAGTAAAAAATAGGCACCAGTGGATTTGCACAATATAAATGTGATCAACAACGCAGCTACCAGCCACTTCATGGGAATATTCCAGAGTTGTTTGATCACCCCAGTGTGCCATAGCCAAATTCCCACTAAACTAGCTGCCATCATCCACATACCCACTGGCAAACCGTGAATCATAAATACTGTCGGTCTCCATCCCCCGTAACGCATGGTTTGGCCAAAGTCAGGATGAGCATGGAAGCCGTACAATATCCTATGGAGCTGCGGACTAAAGCGAATTTCGTACAAACATAGGGGAACATATACCAACCCGCCCATGAAAATGCCAATTGCCAAGTCACGCAATCCACTCAAGTTATGGAGATATATCCGACCGAGAAAATAGGGTACTCCCCAGGTCAAGGTTTGCGTCAAAACAGTAGAGAACCCATCGTAAGCCCCCAAGCCATTCGTAATAGATGAAGCCAATGGACATAGGCACCAAATCAGCATGGGCAAGTCTATCCAGCTGAATTTAAAGGAGCTAAAACGCCCAACATCGTATATAAACGTAGCCAACAAAATACCGTAGCAAGTTGCCGACATCTTAGTATAGTCAGGTAGACCAGGCAAAGCATATTCTGCCACGGGTAGGAATAGCCATGCTACGATAAAACTCACAATGACTGCCCGCTGAGCTGGAATTCTCATGAAGAGATAAAGCACAACTGGAATCCAGCCGAACATGACGATGGGGACTAAAAAACTCATTGGCTTTTTTGGGCATGAACGTGAACAGAGTTGCTTGAGTAATTATCAGCTATCAGTTATCAGTTATCAGCTATCAGCTATCAGCTATCAGCTATCAGCTATCAGCTATCAGCTATCAGCTATCAGCTATCAGCTATCAGCTATCAGCTTATGGGCTACGCCCACGCTACTTGAGGTGCCAAAGGCCAACGGCTGACGGCTGACGGCTGACGGCTGACGGCTAACCACTGACCGCTGACCACTGACCGCTGACCACTGACCGCTTACTAACTAATTAAGTTATTCAGAAATTTTTTGACTTTGGTTACTGGAGATTTTTTAAGTTGTAATTTTTCTCCTGGTCGAGCCTTAAATAATGTGGAATGATCGCCACCCTTGGAAAGCTCTTCAGCTGGTCTGCCATTGCTGTAGTAGTAAAGTGCCAAAGATTTCCGAGTCCGTCCTTCTGGACAAGTTAATGGATCAGGATGTCCGTGATAGGAAAAATCTGTAGTACTGAATATGACACATCGGTTGAAGATGGGGAGAATTTTTTTCTGAGACTTTGTCATCTCTTTATCCCACATTTCAAAATAACCACCATAGTCTTCTTCCCAATCTTTGTTGAGATAGATCAGAAGATTTAAGCGGCGGTCAAGGCGCAATTTTGTATGGCGATTGAAATCAGCATGGATTTTTAAATAACCACCTTTTTCGATCTGATGCAAGCCACCACCAACAAAATGAGGGTCAGGGATGATTCCATCAATGCCAGTTAAGGTTTCTAAAAAGTTAAGGAAAGTTGATGAATTGAGCTGATACAAAAAAAATCGGGTGTATTCTCCCATTTGAATTTCCGATTTTGAGGCCAGTTTTTTTTCTGGGGCAGCCTCAAACTTTTGCCAATCAATTTCATCAGATTTAGGAAACTCATTCAGAATATTATCTAGGATATCCTCTGGAAAGAAGTTATCCATGATAATGTGTGGAAATGGCTCAGCCTGGGCGTAGGCTTCACAATTATCCTTCGCAAAGTTAGTTAACTTTTCTGGATCTAGGCAATAGTTTAATTTTGAATCCATTTTATTTTCCAATTTTAGTCTCTTAGTCAATTTATATGGGTGGTATTTTTTTATTAGTAATTAATACTAGTTATTTTTGTAGGAATTGTGATAATTTTTATTTTCTGCTCCCTGCTCCCTGTTCCCTGCTCTGCTGTTCCCTGTTTTAAAAAAGTCCACTGATGGGATATCCAAACCCCAACATATATCGAGCCCAAATCACCCACATCAGTAATGTCAACAGTAGTGAAGTAGCCCAGAGGTCTTGCTTAATAAAGGAAAGCCCTTCACGACAAAGACCATAAGTTATTACTAGATAAGGGAGAATGTCATTGAAGGCAATCACGACTACTGCTCCGAGTGCTCCATTGCCAAACTTTTGCATCACATAAAATCCTAGGGGTATGCCAATACAAACATTAAGACTCTTGACCAGTTGACTGTAAGCGTTATAGTTTGGCTTTCCAAGAGCCATCAGAGCTTGCTGAACGGTATCAATCAATAATGCAGGCCAGATGCCTAGGGTCAAGATTGGTAACATCCAAGCCGCCTCATAAAACCTCTCATCATATAAGATAAAAATCGCAATATCTCCAAAAGCAGTACTGACTGTCAACATCAATGCTGCAACCACTAGGATAAGTTGGCGATTGTACCAAATTTTGATCCGAAAGGTTTCCCGAGGCAAATCAGCCAGCTGAGAAAAAGTTGGCAAAAGAACCTTAGAACTAATTGCCGAGATTACCTGAGAAGGTAGGTATGCTAAATTAAAGGCAACACCATAAATCCCCAATAGTGTGAATGAAAACAATTTGCCTAGAATTAGTCGGTCGGCTTGGGTCGCGAGAAAGGTAAGCGCCGTTGAAATAAATATCCATTTCCCGAAGGAAAAGATGTTGTTGGCTGCCTCTTTTTCCCAGGTAAAGCGGTTTGATATTCCAGGAATTAACCAATGACTGAATATCATTTTTGCCAATGCCGTCACCACATTTCCAGCAGCAAGAGCCCAGATTGTCCGATTGAAAAAAGCCCAAACGAGCATCACGATCAGGCCGGACAATTGCACCACCAGCTCAAACATCATGATCTTGCCAAATGCCATGTGGCGGTTGAGGCTCCACACAGCAGTGGAGTTAAATCCCTCAATCAGTGGAATCACACCAATTACTGGCATCAGCCATAACAGCTGCGGGTTATTATAGAAATGGGCAACTGGCCAAGTAATTATCAGACAAGACACCCACAGCACAATTCCCCGCAAAACCTGAATAGTCCAGATAGTATTCAGAAAAACTGGGTCATCCCCACGTTTATTCTGGATGATGCTTGGACCAATGCCGACATCGGAGAATAACCGTAAGCCAATGATGAAAACGTTGGCTAGAGCCATTAAGCCGAAAAAGTCTGGTGCAAGCAGCCGGGTCAGAACAAGATTACTTGCCAGTCTCAGAAACTGACTTGTTCCATAACCAGCTACTGTCCAAATAGCCCCACGGAGGAGTTGTTTTTTAAGTGATGAGGACATGGTTAGATTTCCGAGTAGGTAGACGGGATGGGTGGGGTTGCAGACTTAAAGGCATCAGATAATTTGATTAGTTTTAAAAATTGGCTCTACAGCTGATATCTGAGTATGTTGTGTAATATAGGTTTTAGGTTTTAAGTTACCGCGATGTAGATACTACTTGTTGAGCACCAGATGAATACTCCCGAACGGTCTTTTGCCAGAAACGGGCTGGCTCTTGAGATGAGAAATAACGACTGATATAGTTGTGAGCATTGCGTGAAATATTGTCACGAAGTTCTGCATGCTCTAGTTCCAAAAGAGATCGTGCTGCAGCCTCAGGAGTCTCGGCAGCCATCGCAGTCTTACGGTGTTCCATGCAGAAATTTGCCCCACGGGCAGTCTTACCCACTACTACAATTCCTGCTGCCATGGATTCTTGGGGAGGAAGGGCACAACCCTCAACCTCTGCAGATGCCAGGAAAACTTGTGGTCGTCTAAACTGCTTTGCTAGTTCCTGAAAGGGAAGTCCATCTACACGCTCAAATCTCCAGTATGTACCACCTAGCTTTTGATACCATTCCTCAGTCTGGGTGATGAACTCAGGGCCTTTTCTGGGAAAGGCGAAGACCAAACCTGCTTCTCTTTCTGCTTGAGGAATAAATGGAAATGCCTCGTTATCAACGACATTGGGAACGATCTCAATGTCTTTGCCAGGATAAGCGGCTTCGCATACTTCCTTCATGAAGGGAGAGTCTGTCCAAAGAGCCACACGGCTATCTCGATACTCAAAATCAGCTTTAACCAAAATTGGAACCTGGAGATAAGCGATCGCTGGTCCTTTGACATCATTGATCAATAGTGTGAGCCAATCAGGAATAATGCATACATCATCCGGACGACGATCTGCCCAACGGATAAAGGGTAAATTGTGAATCCCCCAAGTATTACCAAAGGTGTTACGACCAGTCATGGTGGCAATTACTGCATCAGCCCCAGATTCCCGAGCGGCCAAGCAGTGACGCATGATATTCAGGTCTCCGCCGTTTACTTCGGATTTATAAAGCCACCTACGCCGAACCCAACTCTGAATTGGCTTTAGCTTAGGACGGCTAAGAACACGGTATATTCGTTGCCAAGTGGTGCTTGTTGAAAAGTCTGGAAGCAAAAATACAAAACGCATCAGCTAACTGTTAAAAATAACGGGAATAAAGGAAATTATTGAAAATGGTTATCTGTTGCCCCGATTCACAATTTGATTCACAATTTAAATGCGTGAGAGCTTAGTACTAGTTGGTGGTGCCTCAATGGGAGCTTGCTTTGGAGGTAGTTCAGGATTAGACAAAAATACGGCTGACAATTTCTTAGCTTCTGTTGCGACATCATGCCGCCTAGCAACCCGCTCCGCCCCAGCTTTACCCATTTCCTCCAGGGTTTCCACCGGGGAGTTTAAGGCTTCAGCCATTGCTGCGGTTAAGGCTTCAACAGAACCGGGTGGCACTAGCCAACCACAGCTGCCATCACTCACCAACTCAGGTATCCCAGCAACATAAGTAGTAATCACTGGACGACCCACGGCT
>NZ_JAAHIG010000433.1:0-7033 GCF_010692305.1 Moorena sp. SIO4G3
TGTTCCCTAAAAATAATTCTACCTATAATCCCAAATCCACAGCAATACGGTGAGCACAAGCAAATCCCGAAAACGCTACTGCATTTAAACCCTGCCCCGGAAAGGTACTATCCCCAACACAATAAAGCCCTGGAATAGCAGTGCGATTAAACGGCATTCCCAACAATCCCATTAACTTGCGGCTGGGAATTGGCCCATAGGTTCCATCCATACGGTTCAAAAATCGTCGATGACTCCGTGGTGTACCCACCTCCATGTAATCCAATCCAGCATCTAAACCAGGAAAAATCGTCTCCAGTCGCTCAATTAAGCTTCCAGCGGCCTCTTCCTTCTTATTTTCGTACTGACGAGGGGATAACCCTTGCCAATCTTCCATCCAGCTCGGGGTAAACGTGTGTAAAATATGATAGCCTTCTGGGGCTAAATTGGGATCAAGCAAGGTTGGAATCGAAACAAAAATAGTCCCTTCCGCATCCTCCATATTTTCCCAGTCTTCTAGGACAATATGGTGACACTCTGTACCAGGTGGTAAAACATCTGCCTTTACCCCTAAATGTAAACTCAAAAAACCCGGTGATTTCTGATAACGCTGTTGCCATTTCCGCTCAGCTGCTGGCATCTGGTCAGCTGGCAGGAATTTCTCAAATGTATCCCAACGGGTAGCATTGGAAACAATTCGTTTTGCTCGATACTCTTTACCATTGACTAGCTGGACACCCACTGCCTTACCCTTTTCCAGCAGAATTTTCCCGACTCGAGCTTTATAAAGAATCTGACCTCCAGCTTTTTCAAATCCCTCCACTAGTTTTTGGGCGATTTTTCCTACACCTCCTACCGGATAATTAATCCCACCGTAATGTCGGTCAGAAAACACCATTCCAGCATTAATCATCGGTGTTTTGTCAGCAGGTACCACAGACCAGCAATAACATTCCATGTCTATAAATTTCAGCAACTTAAGGTCGCTAATATACTTGCGAGCAATGTCTCCCACATTTTGGGGCAGGTACTTCACTAAACCCAAGCAAGCCAAGGGATGCTGGAAAAATACCCTGGTCAAATAGCCAAGTTCTTCCAAGGACAGTAAGTCCATCGCATTCAGGCAATTAAAGACCTTCCAGCATTCATCGTAAAATTTGCGAATCCCTTGGCCTTGGTCAGGGAAGTGAGCAGTAAGTTCTTGCAAAAAATTCTCATACTCTCGGTGGACTTTGAGCTCTAGATCACCAGGCAGATGATAGTGAATCTGCACTGGATCTGGAATTGTTTCCAGACTGACATTGACAGCCTCAAGGGCTCGGGTAAGTAGATTGGTTGTCCCTTCGGTGCCAAACCCAAAAATCATTGATGCTCCCACATCAAAGCGATATCCCTCTCGCTCGAAGTAACCCGAACTACCACCAGGAATGATATAGCTTTCTAGCACCAGCACACTCGCTCCCTTCGCTGCCAACTGAGTTGCGGTTACTAGCCCCCCAATACCAGAGCCAATCACAATAGTATCAAATACCGATTGATTGGAAATGGTATGGGATTGATTGCTTGATGGGCAAGGTTGGGATCCAGCAGTCATGGAATTAGTAATTTAAATAGATTAACTGATGGATCTGAGTTTAGCGTTTCTTGTTGATATAAGAGTTCATTACCAATGCAAAAAAAAAAGTGGGCACCAGCCTGCTGCTGCGTACCGGTCCCACCCGCCTATCCTTAATGAGAGGAGAACACTTATTACTACTATAAGCTTGTTGAAAAATAATGTCAACATAATCAAAAACATTTTTCTTGAAAGGGGAGTGTCGGGAGTGTCGGGAGTGTCGGAAGTGTTAGCTAACCATCCCACCTAGGAGGCTAACAACCAGCCTTGTTAGCCTTACTGGGTGTGGGCGAACCTGTAAGGAAAACTTTTAGGACTTACGCAAATCCCTCAATTTAACGCTACCTGTAGGGTGGGCAAGGTTTTGCCCACCCTACCCATGGATTGTGTGCGTAAGTCCTGACTTTTTGAGAACTAAGGCAATCATGACACCCCGCGCCCCCGCCCACACCCGCTCACCCCCTCAGGTTTATATGTGAGCTGACAGGGTGTTTTTACTTGTAATTGACGACTTGACAGTATTATTGGCATAGTTACAAGCATCCGCAAACCCTTTGAGTGCTGTCTGTATTTTGACAACTTGTATAGGGTTTGCTTGAATCAAGCAAACTATCGTTAATACTGTGTTCATCAATGTAAAACTTGAAACTATCATCAACTAGATTAAGACTTGTGGTTATTCCGAAAAACCCTACTGCCCAATTCCTTTAACACTACCTAATTTGTTTCTCACTAATTCTTATAGTTACTACCTATGACTCTCCAACTACGTGTCTATGTCCCACCCCATCCCCTAGTTAAGCACTGGCTAGGGGTTGCCCGTGATGCCTCGACACCACCTCCATTGTTCAAAAGCGCTATGACCGAGTTGGGACGCTGGTTGACCTATGAAGCAATGCGGGATTGGTTGCCGAATGAAGAACTAACAGTGCAAACTCCCCTAGCGCCGTGCAAGGTAACTATGGTGAACCCAGAAGTACCCATCGTAGTTGTGCCAATTTTGCGGGCTGGACTAGCGCTCTTAGATGGAGCCCAAACGTTGCTGCCCTTGGCATCGGTTTATCACCTTGGTCTGGTTAGAAATGAGGAAACCTTACAAGCCAGTTTTTACCTGAATACCTTACCCAATCAGTTTGACCCAAATACACGAATCCTAGTTCTCGACCCGATGCTGGCTACTGGTGGCACAATGATGTTAGCAATGTCAGAACTGAAAAAACGAGGAGCAACACCAGACTTAACACGGATTATTAGCGTGGTAGCAGCACCACCAGCCTTACAAAAGTTGGGGGCAGATTATCCTAGTTTGACCATCTACACTGGCATGATTGATGAGGAAGTCAATGCTAAGGGATATATAGTACCAGGCTTGGGTGATGCAGGCGATCGCGCTTTTGGAACTTGACCTGAGCAGCAACTAACCCCTATTACCCTCACAGACTTAGACTGCAAATCAAACTGATAGTATCCAACTGATAGTAGAGGTGTGGCCTGGAACACCTCTACCTAGACTTCCTGATCAGGCTTCCAAGGTTCACACTCCCCCCTCGCTTACCAGACCGGGCTTTCAAAGTCTTGTTCAAAAGGCTTCCGATACGATACTATATAATTAAGGGCTGGTACCAAACCCCTTGTCTAATCAGCAAGATCCTCTCAAACTTGATGGGTTAATCTGGATAAAAGCTGCATTTTTAAAATCAAGGGCAACATAGCAACATGAGTCAGCAAGATGGTTTTGCAAGTGGATTCCTGACTGGAGCAGTAGTCGGGGGGTTGGTAGGTGGATTAATCGGCGCTTTGGTTACTGCTGGCAAAAGTAATCAAAACGATGAGGAAGATCAGTCTTTGTTAAATTCGGAGCGCTCAGACCCTAAGGCAATTAGGGCGAGGAGGCGCGAACTAAAGGCAGAAGCAAGCATTGAGGCGGCACGTCAGAGTTTGGAAGACAAAATTGCCCAGCTGAATTCAGCAATTGACGATGTACGTCAACAAGTCAACACAGTGAAAGGTCAAGCTGAGGCAAATACACAGGAACGGGTGCTTGAGCCGTGAAAAAATTTGAAGTAGGTATTTTAAAGCTTTACGAAACTCCCAAGGCTGAAAGCCCCGCGTTTTTAAACCGGCGATGAAAGCCAGTTAGCGACTTTAGTCGCCTAGATGCAATTTCATCAAAAAGGTTGACAATACCTGCGCTAAAGTATCATTTAGATATGGGTACAGGCTGAAAAACCGAGGCACAACCGGGAGAGAGACCCGCAATTGTTTGACCTAAAAGTAGTAATGCCCGGAGGGTAGGGAAAGTCCTCCTTTCTTGATGCAGTCGCTCATGGGGGAAACCCCCAAGACCGCGCTGCATCGCTAAAAACCCAATCATCAACTAACAATTGGTGTGTCAACCCAGCAAGATCACAACTTGAGAGAAAAATGGTACGGCGGGGCACGCCGAAACCAAGTAAAACGGGAAAGTAACGGACTTTATAAGGCACTTTCCAAGCTTGTTACTAAACGCTATCGCGAGACTAGCCCGCTGGGTCTTTCGTGAACTGAACTAGATTCTTGGTCTGGACGGGATTCAGGTTTAGATATTGCCATTTGGACACGGAGGTTTAAGGTCGGTCGTAGATCTAGGAATCCCCGTCTTTTTAAAGCGGGGAGTGTCAATGACTTGGTATTCAGGCACAGGGTGCTCAAATTCGTTAAACTTAACATTAAGATAAAAACTTAGTAAGAAAGCTTATAAATCTATGGCTACAGAACTGTTGGCTAGCACTCTCCAGAGCTTTATCCAAATCTATCTAGTTCTATTAATTGTCCGAATTCTGTTAACTTGGTTTCAAACAATGGATTGGGCGAATCAGGTCGCTTCTGTCTTAAGTCCAATTACTGACCCTTACCTGAATATTTTCCGTTCCTTCATTCCACCCCTTGGAGGTATAGATTTTTCCCCCATACTGGCGATTTTCCTTCTACAAATTTTAGCTGGGGCGTTTTAGCTTAAACGGGGAGAAGCCCCACGTCTGAAAGAGAAGCGTCAGCGTGGGCTTAATCCCCCTTTAAGCTAATCACCGACCGATTTTGTGCCTAAAACCGGATGCCTTAAAACCCTTAAGGATCAGAGGCGTTTTTACATTAGCAGGAACTGTAACCCGGATTTCAAAATCACTGATCCCTTTTGGCACTTCATCAATTGACCCTACGCGACTCCGATTTGGGAAGGTATTATTGCCATTAGCATCGTAGATACGACCAGAAACATCAGCATCAAGCACCATTTTGTTAGTGGGATTCTTGGCTTTACCCTTGATCAGATAGCAACCAGCCTGCCTAGCCGACCCCCCACCAACGGTCACCATGCCTTGCCCGATTTCTGAGGGACACTCCTGGGAAGACAAATCGAAGAGTTTAATGCGGATCACAGCCAAAGCAGGGGGCGCAAATGCCGAGCTGATCACCCAAATCAGACAAGCTACAGCAGTAGCAGTTAACCAATTTCGCAATCCCATAAAGCCCACCAAAAAATTATTAACATTACAGCTACTTTACATGTGACATACTCCCGACGCTGATAAGCACGTTACAGCGCGGGCTTCTTACCAACTCCAGCTACTGCTTAGGATGCACGGTAAGCTTTATTAACGACACGGGATGCCCCTCCGCGCCGGAACAATACAAATCGTTCTAGAACCAAAGTACTGCTGGCATTTTCCCCATCCACAGATAACTTAATCTATCAAGTTTTTTTTCTGGATGGAACCCCATTTCGGTGCTTTTCAAGGTTGCTGTTAGTAGGTGGCGGTTAGCTCTTAATTTGTCTTCCCTACTATTTATAGTATATCACATTGGCATGTGGACGTTCCTCCCCTTGCCCTGCGCTTGATCCCGAGACTGACCCGATAGGGTAAAGTGCGGGGCTTCTCCCGGTTTGGCTAAATTGTAAATAAAATTTAGTTTGAACCACAGAAAATATCGCTAACTATAGGTAATATCGCTGATTTACTAAGCTCTTCAGGGTTTAGGGAGTCGGAAGCCTAAAAATGACTACACCTGATAAGTAGGATAAAAGCGATAGTTATGATTAACACGCTATTATAGTTTGAGATTTGGCGCGCGGGAAATTATTGCTAGCAAAGCGTGACCATTACTAAGATTTGGGGGGAAGGTAGAACTTTTCTAGGGATAACCCTGACCAAACAATACGCGATCGCACTAGCAAAACTCCTAAGGTAATTATTCCCAAACTCACAGCTCTGAGTTGGTGGTTTCCAGTCCAAGCTAACTGTCCAAGGTAGCTCGAACCAATCATCACGCTATGAATTGCAGCTAGGACTAAAGCAGGGATACTCAATAAATGAATCCGTCGCCAAAGCTTGCCCAAACCCTTCTGTAAGCGGTCAAAACTCGTGAGGGCAGCTGGGGTAATCAACACAAGCGCTAAAATTCCTGCTAACAGACCCCACTTATGCTGCGGTAACATAAAGCCCATGGCATCTAACTTCCAGTTCAAGGCATGGTCTAGCCTAAAAAATGTATGAGCGATCGCCAACACAAATGCCCCCACTCCTAAAGCCCGACGATAGCGTAACAGCCCAGCCCACAAACGACTAATCGGACGAGCAATCAAAGCTAACATCAGTAACAGCAGCGCCCCATGACCGGTGTAATCCACCATAGCATCGGTACGCAGAAGGGTTAAAATACCAATCGTGAGGGTAACCCAACCTCCTAGGCGAAACAGCTGGCTGCGCTTGCTAACACTGAGTCTAGATGCAGATACACCCACTCCTAGCATCATGGGCATAGTTCCCAGTCCAAAGGCCAGCATCGTTGCTGCTCCCCACCAGAGATTACCCATTTCCGCTGCTTTAATCTGAGCAGCATACAGGAAGCCACAGGGCATCAAACCCCAGACTCCTCCTAAAAGCCCTGGTGTCCACCAATGAGATTCCCCAGACAGTTTACTCATGGCGACCGTCAGCCGTTGATGCCCAATCCCTTTAGATAGGGGGTGTAATAGGGGCAGACGGGGAATCCAATCGGGTTTAAGCTGCACACAGCCAAACCAAATAAGCATTAAACCAGTCAGAATTGCCATGGCTTGGCGCAATCCACTGCCAATCCCAGCCAACTGACCACTGGCAATCAAGACTGAACCCATACCCCCAAGTGCAGCTCCGACGAGAGCATAACTAATTGTTCGTCCTAAGTTAAGTAGACTATGAAAACCCAGCTGATGGAGCCACTTTGGAGACTTTTCCTCCTGCTGAGATAGGGAAAATGCCACTGCCAGAGGTCCACACATCGCCACACAATGACCAAAACTCCCCAGAAACCCTAGGGTCATGACCAGCAGCAAATCTAAAACCATTCCGTGCTTATGTTCATTAACTGTAAACTATGATAAATATTATCATTAGTCATTTATCCTTATTGTGAACTTAT
>NZ_JAAHIG010000434.1:0-7024 GCF_010692305.1 Moorena sp. SIO4G3
TCAAGATGCCAGTTCCACGCAAGATGCCCATTCCACCCACCGGGTTAAAGGGAGCTAGTTACTCATCTCCCCATCTCCCCATCGCCCCATCTCCCCATCTCCCGATCTCCCCATCTCCCCATCTCCCGATCTCCCCATCTCCCCATCTCCCCATCTCCCCATCTCCTCATACTAACATTAATTAGTAATTAACGTTTGATTAACAAGAGTCTGATAAATTGGCGAAATTGCCGTTTTTCGCAGTGCTTTTTTCAAGGATTTATTTGTACTATTCAAAATAGTGATCCAGGTCTGACCAGGACATTCTAATTCATCCGCAAGACGGTCAATCAGTTGTTGGTCTTTACTAGAGCTATTCGACTCCAAAAAATGACGCTGACGGCTGACACCGAGGATGTAATAGGGATTGTCTGGAAATATTAGCACTATTTTGCGCACTAAATAAGCTTCTTTAATCTCAGGGTAACCAGCAAGTTGTTGTTGTAAGGCAGCTTCTACATCAGCTGATAGTCCGTGGGGTTGAAAGCGATCGCCGTGACTGAAACCAGAGCGCTCTTCGTGTGCCAGGGTGATTAATTCATGATGTTTGGCAGCTCTTTGACGATATCGGTCTGCTTCTGCGTCACGTCCTTGGCGTCTTAGAAACCCATAAATTGATTGAGTGCCACTCAAGACACTATCTGGGTCTCGTGCCATCGCCTGCTCCAGATAATCGATACCAGCTTCATTATCTTGTGCGATTAAGATTTGCCCTAGTAAATAATTGGCGGATACATGGTCAGCTTGCCTGGTCAGTACTGATTTTAATAACGGGATTGCTTCTTGGGTGCCGACTAAATCTAATGTCCAACGAGCCCGATGCCAGGCTTCCTCAACAGTGAGCGGAGAGTGGGCAGCTTTTGCCTCTAAAGCTTCCAAGGATTGGCGTATCGCCTGAGCCTGGGTATAGTTTTGTCGCCATTGGTAATTGATAGTAATATGCCATTGACGCTCCAACTCTTGAGTCAGGGGTAGTAACGCTTTACCCAAAAACTCTTCAGCCGCTGTTACTTTCACGAGTATGGGTAAGCTAGGCGGTGGGTTGAAGGGATATTTCAAGGCTTTTAGCCGTTCCAACAGACAAGGATGGGTATCGGCATGATGGGTTTGAGACATCAACGCTGACCTAATCCACTGTTGTTGCTGATTGGGTTCAATGGGACTCGACAATGCCTTAGCTAAATCTTGCAAAGGGGTTTGTGGAGGATTGGGTTGATGCTGGGCTTTCTGATAAATGTCATTCCAGAAAGATTGTTCCAAGTACTGAGCTTTGACCTGAACACTCAGCAGCGCTTCCGCAACGTGCTGACTACCTGCTAACTCCGCAGCACAGCGGTCAGCTTCGTATTCATTAGCACGGGCAAGTACGAAAGAATAGGCATTGAAAAAAGGGGAATACCAATTAAAAAAGCCATGAAACAGCACTGTGGCTCCGGCATGTTGACTTTTTTGCAATTGTTGCCAAATCTGCTCCCACGTTCGACGCAGTCGATAAATCCAGCCTGCAAAGGAACTGTGCTTGCCAGATAAATGTCCCAATTCATGGGCAAGGACGGCTCGAAATTGTCTAGGAGAAAGGGCTTGGAGTAAAGGCAGTCCTAAAATTAAGTAGTTTTCTTGCCATCCCAGTAAGCCCAGACGAGGAATCTGGACTACTGCTGCATTAAATTCGCTGGTCAGGAGAACATGGTGAAAGGAAGGAGCTTTTAGAGCTTTGGTCAACTCATCAATCAAGGCAAACAGCTTTGGCACTTGCTGGCGCTTTAGTTTTAATCCCTGGGGTGGTGGAAAACTCACCCATAGCGATCGCATAATCATCCAGGCTGGCACCAGCAAAACGATGATTAGTTGAACCATCCCACGATTGATCCGACCACTGTAGTAAATCAACAGTACTACCAGTCCGAGGACTCCTAACAATCCTGCTAAGACCAGAAAAATGTAGGCATAACCCAGTGCAGCTAGAAGTCCTACACGCAGCTTATAATTATCGGGATATCGTTGGGCATAATCTTCGAGTTTCTTGACTAAGGTATCAAAGTCTTCGTTTGTCATGGGTTAATCTCCTATTGACTAAGCCTGTTTGACCCAGTCTCTAGTTATAGTTAGCCCAAGTTGGTAGTCTTCTTGATCAAGAAAAGCCTTTTTGACAATTAAATTTATTTAACAATTGAATTATTTACCCAATTTCCCCGCAAAGATCAGGTAATGCTTAAGCCAACACTCTAGAATAACAGTGAACACTAGGGGTAAGCCAGAACAGTAACGTGCAGCTAAAGCAAGTCATTATTATTCACAAAGCTGGAGACTCTCAAGGAAAACGTTGCGCAGAAAAATGTGCTCGGGAGTTGGAAGCACGCCAGTGCAGGGTTCTGATCGGACCAAGTGGCGCGAAAGATAATCCCTACCCAGTTTTTTTAGCTTCTGCCACCGAAGCCATTGATTTGGCAGTGGTTCTGGGGGGGGATGGAACAGTATTGGCAGCCGCAAGACATCTGGCTCCGGAAGGCATACCAATTTTGGCAATAAATGTTGGAGGTCATCTGGGATTTTTGACCGAACCCATCGAAGAATTTAAAGACACTGAGCAAGTTTGGGACCGACTATTAGAAGACCGCTATGCAGTTCAGCGGCGGATGATGTTACAGGGAGCTGTGTTTGGGGGAAACCGCACTGACATTACACCAGTTAGCGATCGCTTTTTCGCACTAAATGAAATGTGTGTCAAACCTGCCTCTGCCGATCGGATGATTACCTCAATTTTGGAAATGGAAATTGATGGAGAAATAGTCGATCAATACCAAGGGGATGGACTAATTGTTGGCACTCCCACTGGTTCCACTGGCTATACTGTTTCTGCGAATGGTCCAATTTTGCACGACTCCCTCGAAGCGATCGCAGTGGCACCCATTTGTCCGATGAGCCTTTCTAGTCGTCCTTTCGTACTCCCCTCTGGCTCTGTTGTCAGTATCTGGCCCTTGGGGGATTATGAGCTAAACACTAAACTCTGGATGGATGGTGTGCTCGCAACGTCTATTTGGCCTGGACAACGGGTGGACGTGCGCAGAGCAGATTGTCAGGCCAAGTTCATTATCTTACGGGAACAGTATTCCTATTACCAGACCTTAAGGAATAAGCTTCAGTGGGCTGGTACTAGAGTTACCTACAGTAACAACCACCGCAATTGAGTCACCTGGTTAGTTAATGGGGAGATGGGGAGATGGGGAGATGGGGAGATGGGGAGATTGGGGGCAGATAAAGTAGGGTAGGAAGTTGCTAGTGGTGCTTTAGGGGGGTCTCGCCGTCATTTTCAACCTCGAGCGCCAGGGTTGGGAAAGGCTGCCCCGTAACGCACCACTGGGTCAAACAGCAAAATTTCAAAAGCGATGCAGCGCGGTCTTGGGAAGGCAGCGCCGCCAAAGGGGGTCCCCCCGGAGACGAAACCTGATTACGTTGAGCCTTTATGGTTGGTAGGCTATGCAGAAAAGGGTTAAAACTTATTGATTAGCGTGATTTGGGCGGTCTTGGGAAGGCAGCGCCGCCAAAGGGGGTTCCCCCGGAGACGAAACCTGATTACGTTGAGCCTTTATGGTTGGTCGGCTATGCAGAAAAGGGGTAAAACTTATTGATTAGCGTGATTTGGGCGGTCTTGGGGGTTTCCCCCATGAGCGACTGCATCAAGACAAGGCGAGCCTGTCTTACGGTAACTTCTAACCATGAGCGACTGCCGTGGTTTCCCCCATGAGCGACTGCATCAAGACAAGGCGAGCCTGTCTTACGGTAACTTCAAACCATGAGCGACTGCCGTGGTTTCCCCCATGAGCGACTGCATCAAGAAAAAATCATAACGGAGGGTGAACGGTGGGATTTCTGAGTACTCTACCAATCAGCAATACCCACTTGCTAGAATTGACTGGAGACAATTCTGTCCATTAACTTTATTAACAATTAGATAAAAATGACGAATTTGGAAGCAACGCAAGTTGACGGAATTCCAGAGACTAAAATTCCTAAGACAATAGAGCAAATCTCTTCTTCATCAATTTCAAAACCTTCAGTTTTAATAAGCCTAGGTTCTTATTTATTCCTGGCTGCTGGGGTTGGGGTCGGAATTGCCTCTCTTTTTATCTCACACCGTCAAATATTGCTAATCGTTAGCGCTGCTTGTTTTGCCGTTTTTATATTTCTGTTTCTAATTAATAAACAATTGTGGCAAGACTATAAAGAAGCTAATCATGAGTTTCAACTGCTCAAAAAATCTAAACTGTGTAGTGGGCTCTGGTGCGGTAATAATTCCACGGAGAATAATCCCATAACTCTAGCAATAGAAAAAGCTCTAAACTATAGTCAGGAGTTGATTGACGATTATAAAAAAACCCGCAAGACCTCCCGAAATGCTTACTATGTTGCCCAAATGTTAACCATTATTTTATCGGGAATAACACCAATTTTAGTCTTGCTAGACAAATTAGAAACTGGTTCTGCATTACTAAAGTGGCTCCCGGTAATATTTCCAGCTGTTGCATCTATTGTTGCTAGTGTCTCTACTTCCTTTCCGTTTCAAGAAAATTGGATTGCTGCCAACACTACTGTAGAATTGTTAGAGGCGGAACAGGAAAAATTTGTCTTGGGAGTTACTCCAGCTTATCGCTTTTCTGATTCATCCGATGGCCCGCGACGTCAACAACAATCACAAAAGGCCATAGAACATTATATTGTTCAGGTGAATAAGATTCATCTCAAGCAAGTCCAATCCTCTAATGGCAATGACTCAGGGTCTAATGGCAATCAGTCAGGAGAGAATAAACAGGATTAACTCCATCTGTTTAATTGAGATCTTGACCTGTCAAGGTAGGGAATCGGGAATCGGGAATCGGGAATCGGGAATCGGGAATCGGGAACGCGGAACAGTGATAAGATTCGATTATTTCAGTACTAAAATTGATTGTTATTACTTCTGTAAGGGAACAGGGAACGGAGAACAGGCAACAGTGATAAGATTTGATGCTTTCAGTTTGTTATAGCGTTTTCCCTACTTATGAGGTACATTCAATGTCAGCCCCATGGAAACCGCAAGCCTTGCTCCCCACACTCCCTACTCCCTACTCCCTACTCCCTACTCCCTACTCCCTATTCCCTATTCCCTATTCCCTGTTCCCTCAGGCAAATATCGGTACTGATGGGTCAGCTACAGACACTCGCACCCGCTTTCCTACTGGTAACTGAGTGCTAAGGTTGGTGCGAGCGTGGAGTTTTGTGCCGGAAGCGGTTTGTAAACAGTAGCGGTATTCACGACCTAGGAAATGTCGGTCTTGAATCACTACGGTGGAGTTATCATCAGGGTTGAGAAGAACATTTTCTTCCCGAAGCATCAGCTCCCCTTCCTCCAGCTGATCCAGTTTAGTATTAAGTATGGAGTCATTGACTCTGATCGCAAACGAGCCTACTTCTGTTTCCCATAGGTCTCCTCTACGTTGGGCTGGTAAAAAGTTGGCTTGGGTGACGAATTCTGCTACAAAGCGAGAGCTGGGATTGGTATAGATTTCTTCTGGTGTCCCCAATTGCTCTAATCGACCAGAACGCATGACTCCCACTTGGTCGGAAATCGATAAGGCTTCTTCTTGGTCATGGGTGACAAAAATAGCAGAGGTGCCGGTTTCTTTGAGAATAGCTCGCACTTCCTGACGCAACCGCAGACGCACTTGGACATCCAGATTGCTGAGGGGTTCATCCAATAGAATTAATTTAGGTTGCGGGGCTAAGGCACGGGCTAGGGCTACTCGCTGCTGCTGACCACCAGAGAGTTCGTGGGGATAACGTTTGCCCATGCCAGCTAATCCGACTAATGCGATCGCATCTTCGGTATTACCCTTGACACACACACCACTCTTCTGTTTCCGATTCTGCTTAAGCCCAAACGCCACATTCTCTGCCACCGTCAGGTGAGGAAATAGAGCATAGTCTTGAAAGACCATACCAGTATTGCGCTGTTCTGGTGGTAACCAATACCCTGGCCCAGTCACTTTCCGTCCTGCCAATACCACTAGTCCCGCTTGGGGTCGCTCAAACCCAGCTACAATCCGCAGTAAAGTCGTTTTGCCACAGCCAGATGGCCCCACTAATCCCAGTAAATCCCCTTCATACAGGGTAAACGACACATTCCCCACTGCTGGCTCAGTGGTTTGCTCAAAGTGTTTAGTAATCCCTTCTAAATGTAGAATTGCTGGTTTTATCATGAATGGATAGTAACGGTTAGTTTTTTTAGGTTATCGCAGTTGTGAATTGAGGGAGCAGGGAACAGGGAACAGGGAACACGGAACAGTGCGTAGGGTGCGTTAGGGAAGGGCTCGGACTCATTTTCTGCCTCGTCGTCAGCCTTGGGATAGCCCGCCCCGTAACGCACCACTGGGCCAAACACCATACATTGAGATGCACCCCACACCCTACACCCTACACCCTACACACTCCCTAAAGTCTCTCCTTGCGCCTTTTGCTAGGAAGCCGCCAGCAATCATCGAGCCAGGATATTAACTCCTGGCGCGGAAGGGTTAGCTGTCTGAGGATACTCCAAATTTGAATCAAAGCCGTGACATTATCGATTTCAGCTTTCAAGGGCTGGTCAGTCTTACAGTGACAGGGAATCTCTAGCTCTTGCAAGCGCCGATAGACTTGCCATCGGTCTCCCCACTTGATCTCAATCACCTGACTGGCCTCTGATTCAGATATAGATGGATCCATAATCAATAATGAAATAATTTTTTATTAAAAGCTGGAAGCAAGCTGCCTTAGTTAAGAGAATATTTAAGCAGCTAAGACTTAGTTATTGCTAATCCTCCTAGACTAGTTTAGTCTATGTAGGGGTCAAATGCTAAGCTTTCTCAACTAATTTACAAAAAAAATATTATGTCAACAGTTGCCAGTGGCACAATAGCACTGGAAGACCTAGAGATGGCGTGATTAGGAGATGGAAAGATCTAGGGAAAGG